>CAYPTG010000147.1:0-6199 GCA_964413455.1 uncultured Mycobacterium sp.
GTCGCCGGCTTCCAGCGCACCGGTGATCCGCCGGATCACCCCGCCCTTGCCGGCGGCATCCCAGCCCTCGAACGCCAGCACGGTGCTGACCCCGCGCCGGCGGGCCTCCAGCGACAGCTTCTTGAGCTTGGCCTGTTCCTTGGCCAGCTTCGCCCGGTATTCCTCTTTGTTTAACGACTTCGAAAGATCAACGGCGGAAAGCACATTGGCTTCGGCATCGATGTCGCCGAACACCGACTCGGCCAGCGCCGGCCCATGGTGCGTGGGCCCCTCGGCCAGCCGTGCGGTGAGCGCGGCCAGAATGGTGCGGGCGACGGTGAGGTCGCGGTAGCGGGCGTCGGTGGATTCGACGATTGTCCACGGCGCACCCGGTCCGCTGGTCTCCCGCAGGATGCGTTCGGCGAACGGCAGCACCGGCCCCAGGGTGTCCAGCGCCGACCAGTCGCGCTGATCCACCTGCCAGCCGGCGTGCGGATCCTTCTCGGCCTTCTTGAGCTTCTTCTTCTGCTCTTTGATCGGGGTGTGCAGGAAGAACTTCAGGATCAGCGCGCCGTCGGCGACCAGCGCCCGTTGGATATTGGCGATGTGCCGCAACCAGATTGAGAATTCCGGCTCGTCCATCTCGCCGTCGGCCCGGCCGAGGGCGGCGCGCATCAGCCCGCCGACGAAGAATGCCGCCCGGCCCTTGGGCGGCAGTGAGCGCCAGATCCGCCACAGCGGCGGACGTTGCCGTTCTTCCTCGGTGGGGTCGGCGAACACCCGGGTGTCGGCGAACCGGGAATCCATCCACTCGTTGAGCCGGTTCACCAGTTCGTTGGCGGCCAGCCGGTCGTCCCCGGCGATCCAGATGATCACCGGGAAGTCGGCGTCACGCAGGTCGTACTGGGCGTTGATCAGGCCGACCCGAAGGTCGCCGATCGCCGCCTCGTAGTCCGCCTTGCTGACCTTGTTGCCGACCTCGGATACCTCGAGCACGTCCCGTCTCCCTCCGCCGGCCGGTTAACAAGAAGTGAACTATCACTGTCTCATTACCGGGGAGCCGGTGGGCCGAGTCCGGGCGATCGGGGATGGCGGGCGAAGATGGGGAAAGCGAAAAAGCTACGTCGCGCTGCGCTCGTCGCTCTCCAAAGCGTCGAGCACCAGAATCCGGGCATCCTGCGGGCCGGAGATGGCGTTGTCGGTGCGGCCCTGGCGCAGCAGAGTCCGCAGCAATTCCTGATCGTGCTGGGCCGGCGGGGTGGTGTCGATGAAGTGCTCGACGACGTCGACGAAGCGATCCGGGTGTTGGTGGAACGGGTAGTGACCGGAATCCGGGAAGATTTCCAGCCGGGAACCGGGCATCGCGGCGTGTGCCATATGGGCGTGGCTGACCGGGATGACGATGTCCTGTTCACCCCAGATCAGTTGCACCGGAACCGATTCCGTCAAATAACATCGATCCAGCATGGTCACCACCTGACCCCGCCAGTCCACCACCGAACGCAGCGTACGGGTGAACGCCGCCGACGCGGTGGGCTCCGGCAGATCACTCAGCACGCGCAACGCGTTGGGGATGTCCCGGCCGACGCCGGTCGACCCGATCACCCCGCTGAGCAGCTGGCCGACGGCCTGCAGGGCGGGTAACACCATCGGCAGCCGAAGCAGCCCCAACGCCTCCGCGCTGCCCGGCAGCGAGGCCAGCCGCAGTGCCACGTTGACGTCCTTGGTTACCCCGCCGGCACCGACCAGGATCAGCCGTTCCACCATCTGCGGGAACTGGTAGGCGAATTGCATCGCCACTCCGCCGCCCAGCGAATGCCCGACCACCGTCACTCGGTCGACGTTGAGCACGCTGAGCAAGTCCCGCATCCCGTTGGCGTAGGCCGCCACCGAATAGTCGGCCCGCGGCTTGTCGGACTGGCCGTGTCCGAGCAGATCCGGGGCAATCACGGTGAACCGGCGCGCCAACTTACTGAGCACTGGCTCCCAGGCCAGCGAATTGTCGGCGATCCCGTGGATCAACAGCAGCGCGGGGCCCGAGCCGGCGACCCGGTAGGCCCGCCGGTATCCGTGGATGGTCCGGAACTGTAATTCCGGTTCCGGGCCAACGATTTCCGCTGATACCGGCGTGCTGAGGGGCTCAGAGTCGACCTTGCGCAGTCCCATATCCGTCCTCAAGTCAGGCCGGCTGATTCTCCAGCGGTAGATGAATCTTAAGGGGCGTAACCCCTTATCACCACTCGAGCACGCTTAAATTTGTCATTCGTTGTCACCGCCGGTCGCCAGCGTGGCCGCCACCGATGTGCTGCCTCGAACCTCACGCGCACCCGGCCACACCCAATCGCGTACCTCGGGGATGTCGTCGCCGTGCTCACGGGTGTACGCCCTGGCTCCGATCCGCTTGTCCACCAACCGCTCACGCAGCCCGGCGTAGCGCGACCCCAGGCTCGGAACCCGGTCGATCACGTCGATCACCAGGTGGTAGCGGTCAAGATCGTTGAGCATCACCATGTCGAACGGAGTCGTGGTGGTGCCTTCTTCCTTGTAACCGCGAACGTGGATCCGGGTGTCATTGCTGCGGCGGTATACCAATCGATGGATCAACCAGGGGTAGCCGTGATAGGCGAAGATGACCGGCTTGTCCGCGGTGAAGATCATGTCGAACTCACGGTTGGACAGTCCGTGTGGGTGTTCGCTTTCGTCCTGCAGACGCATCAAGTCCACGACGTTGACGAAGCGCACTTTTAGGTCCGGGATGTGCTGACGCAGCAGGTCCGCGGCGGCAAGTGCTTCCAGGGTCGGTACGTCCCCGGCCGCGGCGAGCACGACGTCGGGGTCGGTGCCCGGTTCCTCGGTGCCGGCCCACTCCCAGATGCCCAGGCCCCGGGTGCAGTGCGCGACCGCCTCGGTCATGGTCAGGAAGTTGGGATGCGGTTGCTTGCCGGCGACGACCACGTTCACGTACTGCCGCGACCGCAGACAGTGGTTGTAGGTGGACAGTAGGGTGTTGGCGTCTGGCGGCAGATACACCCGGACCACTTGGGAGGTCTTGTTGACGACGTGGTCGATGAATCCCGGGTCCTGGTGGCTGAAGCCGTTGTGATCCTGACGCCAGACATGGCTTGACAGAAGGTAATTCAGGCTGGCGATGGGCCGCCGCCATGGGATCGTGTTGGTGACCTTAAGCCACTTTGCATGCTGATTGAACATCGAATCGATGATGTGGATGAACGCCTCATAGCAGTTGAACAAGCCGTGCCGGCCGGTCAGCAGATAGCCCTCCAGCCAGCCCTGCATCTGGTGCTCTGACAGCATCTCGACCACCCGCCCGGCTCGGGCCAGGTGATCATCGACCTCGGGTCCGAAGAACTCGGCGTTCCACTGTTTGTTCGTCACGTCGAAAACGGCTTGTAGCCGGTTGGACGCCGTCTCGTCCGGTCCGAAGATGCGGAAGTTGTCCGGGTTGATCCGCACCACCTCGGTCAGCCACTGGCCGAGTACCCGGGTCGCTTCGGCGACGGTGGCACCAGGTGCCGGCACGTCGACGCCGTAGTCCCGGAAGTCGGGCAGGCGGAGGTCTTTGAGCAGCAGTCCGCCGTTGGCGTTCGGATTGTCGCTCATCCGCAGGTTGCCGGTGGGTGCCAGTTCCGCGATCCAGCGGTGCAGCTTGCCGCTGTCGTCGAACAACTCGTTGGCACGGTAGGAGTCCAGCCAGTCGGCGAGCACCCGCAGATGCTCGGGGGTGTCTCGCGCGCTGGCCAGCGGAACCTGGTGGGCTCGCCACGAGCCGGTGGTCTTCTTGCCGTCGATGTATGCCGGCCCGGTCCAGCCCTTGGGATGCCGGAAAACGATCATCGGCCAGCGGGGCCGGGACTCGTCATCGCGAGCCTTGATCGCTGCGATCTCGTCCAGCACGTCGTCGAGCAAGCGGGCGAACCGCCGGTGCGCGTCGGCGTGATCATCCTCGTCGGCCACCTCGAAGAAGTGCGGATTGTGCCCGTAACCCACCATCAGGCTGCGCAGTTCGTCCCGTGGAATACGGTCCAGCACAGTGGGATTGGCGATCTTGTAACCGTTGAGGTGAAGGATGGGCAACACCACACCGTCTTTGGCGGGGTGCATGAACTTGTTCGAGTGCCAGCTGGTGGCCAAGGCGCCGGTCTCGGCTTCGCCGTCGCCGACCACCGCCGCGACCAGCAGGTGGGGATTGTCGAACGCCGCGCCGTAGGCATGTGACAGCGAGTAGCCCAATTCGCCGCCCTCATGGATGGAGCCGGGCGTCTCCGGGGCGACGTGCGACGGGATTCCGCCGGGGAAGGAGAACTGACGGAACAGCCGACGCATGCCCTCGGCATCCTCGGTGATGTCGGGGTAGTACTCCGAATAGGTGCCGTCCAGATAGGCGTTGGCTACCAGGCCCGGGCCGCCGTGGCCCGGACCGGTGATAAAGATCGTCGACTGAGCGCGGTCGGAGATCACCCGGTTGAGGTGGGCGTAAAGGAAATTCAGCCCCGGGGTGGTGCCCCAGTGCCCGAGCAGCCGCGGCTTGACGTCGTCGCGGGACAACGGTGAGCGCAGCAGGGGGTTGTTGAGGAGATAGATCTGACCTACCGACAGATAGTTCGCGGCCCGCCACCAGCCGTCGAGTTGCGAGACCGCCTCATCGGTCAGCTCTTGGTGTGAGCCTGAGCGCCAAGCGGTTTCAGCGGCCACGGCCATCTTGTCACCCCTTGATTGTCACCGGCGGGACGTCCCAAATGTCCTCGCAGTACTCGGCAATTGACCGGTCCGAGGAGAACTTTCCGCTGCGCGCGCTGTTGAGAATCGACATCCGCTCCCACGTCGCCCGGTCGTGCCAGGTCCGGTCGACCTCCTGCTGACAGCGCACATAGTCGGCATAGTCGGCCAGCACCAGGAACGGGTCATGGTCGACCAGGTTGGACACCAGCGGCGCGAAAACCTCGGTGTCGCCGTGCGAGAAACGGCCTTCGGAGATCAGTGCGATGGCTGCGGCGAGCTCCTCGTTGCGGTCGATGTAGTCCTGCGGCCGGTACCCCTTGGCCAGCAGCTCGTGCACGTCCTCGACGGTCAGGCCGAACAAGAAGAAGTTCTCCGGTCCGGCCTCCTCGCGCATCTCCACATTGGCGCCGTCCAGGGTGCCGATGGTCAGCGCGCCGTTCATCATGAACTTCATGTTCCCGGTGCCCGACGCCTCTTTACCGGCGGTGGAGATCTGTTCGGACAGATCAGCGGCCGGATAGATCAGCTGCCCGCTCTGCACGTTGAAGTTCGGCATGAAGGCCACCTTGAGGCGGCCGTTGACGTCGGGGTCGTTGTTGACTGTCTCGCCGACCGAGTTGATCAGCTTGATCATCAGCTTGGCGATGAAGTAGCCGGGCGCGGCCTTGCCGCCGAAAACGAAAGCGCGCGGGGCGATGTCGAGATCCGGGTTGGCCTTGAGCCGGTTGTACAGGGTGATGATGTGCAGCGCATTGAGGTGCTGACGCTTGTACTCGTGAATACGCTTGACCTGAATGTCGAACATCCAGTCCGGGTTGAGTTCGATCCCGGTCTTGGTCTCGACCAGCCGCGACAGCCGGGCCTTGTTCTCCCGCTTGACCGCCGCCCAGCGCGCCTGGAATTCCGGGTCCTCCGCATACGGTTCCAGACCACGCAGCTTCGGCAGGTCGACCATCCAGCCCTCGCCGATCGTCTCGTCGAGCAGCCGGCGCAGGCCGGGGTTGGCCAGGCCGACGAAGCGCCGCGGCGTCACCCCATTGGTCTTATTGCCGAACCGCTCCGGCCACATCTCGTAGAAGTCCTTGAGGATGGTGGTCTTGACCAGCTCCGAGTGCATCGCCGCGACACCGTTGATGGCATGGCTGCCGACGGTGGCCAGATACGCCATCCGGATGCGCCGGTCGCCGTCCTCGCCGATCAATGACATCCGCTTAACCCGGTCCTCATCGCCGGGGAACTTGGCGCGCACCTGCGCCAGGAACCGGTCGTTGATCTCGAGGATGATCTCCAGGTGCCGCGGCAAGAACTTCTCGAACATCGCCAGCGGCCAGGTCTCCAGCGCCTCGGGCAGCAGGGTGTGGTTGGTGTAGCCGAACGTCGCGACAGTGATATCCCAGGCCGTCTCCCAGGCCAGGTCGTGATTGTCGATCAGCAGCCGCATCAGCTCGGCCACCGCGATCGACGGGTGGGTGTCATTGAG
>CAYPTG010000148.1:0-6193 GCA_964413455.1 uncultured Mycobacterium sp.
CACACCCCGGCCATATCCCAGTTACCACTGTGCGGCAACGCCATTACCGCACCGCGCCCGCCGGCGTGTGCGGCCGCGAACTTATCGGCGCCGATGAACACCTTGTCCAACCGTGCCGCCAGGGCGGGCAGATCCATCGACGGCAGCCGGAAGGCCTCTCGCCAATACCGGGCGTAGGAGGATAGCGACGCCTGGATCAGCGACTCGGGCACTTCGGCCGGCGTCGTCCCGATTACCCGGGCCAGGTTCTTGCGCAGCTGCTCGGGGCCGCCGCCGCGGGCGGCGTATCGGGCGCCGGCGTCAAAGGCGTTGCGCGCCACCACTTCCGGCATAGCCCGCACCAGCCGCCAGCCGGCGGCGTAGCCGAGGTCGGAGAGGTGTTCGGCGGACGGGATGACGCTCACTGGTCACCGCCGTCCTGGTCGGTGGGCGCCGGTGGGATCGGGATCAGATCCATTGCGGTCGGCGAGATCCGCACCGCGTGCACCCGCTGGCCGACGGTGATCACGCTGGCCACCGCCAACACCCACATCGCGATGTGCAGCACCATCGGCATCGGGAAGTACGGCAGGTCCGACAGCCCGGCTCCGCCCACCGCGATGATCAGCCGTTCGGGGCGTTCGATCAGGCCACCGCCGCCGTCCAAGCCGGTGGCCTCGGCCCTGGCCTTGATGTAGGAGATCACCTGGGAGGTCACCAGGCAGATCATGGTGGCCACCACCAGCGACGAGCTGCGCAGCCCGAACGCCGCCCACCACAGCAGCCCGCAGAACACCGCGCCATCGCTGATCCGGTCGCAGGTCGCGTCGAGCACGGCACCGAACCGGGTTCCACCGCCGCGCTGCCGGGCCATCGCCCCGTCCAGCATGTCGGCCAGCACGAAGACCCACACCACCAGGAACCCGGCGAACAGCCGGCCGGTCGGGAACAGGGTGAGCGCGCCGAGGACCGCACCGGCGGTTCCGACGATGGTCACCGTGTCCGGCGTCAAGCCCGCTCGCAGTGCGGCTTTGGCCAGCGGCACACTCATCTTGCTGTAGGCCGCCCGGGTCATCAGGTAGAAGTCGCTCATGGCTGGGCGGCCCACTGTTCGGCCAGCAGCGCGCGGGTGTCGCGCAGTAGTTGCGGGACGACTTTGGTCTGCCCGACGACGGTGATGAAGTTGGCGTCACCGGCCCAGCGCGGCACCACATGCATGTGCAGGTGTTCGGCCAGCGAGCCACCGGCCGCCTTACCCAGGTTGAGGCCGACGTTGAATCCGTCCGGCCGCGACACGGCCTTGATCACCCGAATTGCCTTCTGAGTGAACGCCATCAGCTCGGCGCTCTCGGCGTCGGTGAGGTCTTCCAGTTCGGCGACCCGGCGAAACGGCACCACCATCAGGTGTCCTGGGTTGTACGGGTAGAGGTTGAGCACCGCGTACACCAACTCGCCGCGGGCCACCATCAGGCCGTCCTCGTCGGACATGGTGGGGATGTCGGTGAACGGTTGCTTCGAGCCCGACGAGCCACCGAACCGCGGCGATTCGACGATGTAGGTCATCCGGTGCGGTGTCCACAAACGCTGCAGCCGGTCCGGTTCCCCGGCGCCCCGGTCAACAATCTGTGCGTCTCCCGAGCTGTCAGTCACCGTCAGCCTTCACCAATTCGGCTGTGGGAGCGGTATTTCGCCGTTGGTCGATCCACGACCGGATCGTCGCGACCGCCTGTTCCCGTGGCACCCCGTTGACCTGGCTGCGATCGCCGAACCGGAACGACACCGCCCCGGCTTCCACGTCGCGGTCCCCCGCGAGCAGCATGAAAGGAACCTTCTGGTTGGTGTGGCTGACGATCTTCTTGGCCATCCGGTCGTCGCTGCCGTCGACCTCGACCCGTACGCCGTGCGAACGCAGCTCGGCGGCAACGTCTTCCAGATAGCCGGTGTGCTCGTCGGCCACCGGGATGCCGACCACCTGCACAGGCGCCAGCCAGACCGGGAAGGCGCCGGCATAGTGCTCGGTGAGAATCCCGAAGAACCGTTCGATGGAGCCGAACAGGGCCCGGTGGATGAGGACCGGGCGTTGCCTGGTGCCGTCGGCGGCGGTGTACTCCAGGCCGAACCGTTCCGGCATGTTGAAATCCAGTTGGATGGTGGACATTTGCCAGCTGCGGCCAAGAGCGTCGCGCACCTGCACCGAGATTTTGGGGCCGTAGAAGGCCGCACCGCCCGGATCGGGCACCAGATGCAGCCCACTGGATTCGGCGACTTCGCGCAGCGTCTCGGTGGCTTCCTCCCACAGTTCGTCGGAGCCGACGTACTTCTGCGGATCCTTGGTAGACAGCTCGAGGTAGAAATCGTCCAGGCCGTAGTCACCGAGCAGGTCCAGCACGAAACGCAGCAACGAGGCCAATTCGTCGCGCATCTGATCGCGGGTGCAATAGATGTGCGAGTCGTCCTGGGTCATGCCCCGCACCCGGGTCAATCCGTGCACCACACCGGACTTCTCGTACCGGTACACCGTGCCGAACTCGAAGAGCCGCAACGGAAGTTCGCGGTAGGAACGCCCGCGGGAGCGATAGATCAGGTGGTGCATCGGGCAGTTCATCGGCTTGAGGTAGTAGTTCTGCCCGGGCTTGCGCAGCGTGCCGTCCTCATCGAATTCGGCATCGATGTGCATGGGCGGGAACATGCCGTCGGCGTACCACTCCAGGTGCCCGGAGGTGATGTAGAGCTGTTCTTTGGTGATGTGCGGGGTGTTGACGAACTCGTAGCCGGCCTCGATGTGCTTGCGCCGCGAGTACTCCTCCAATTCGCGGCGCACGATGCCCCCCTTGGGGTGGAAAACCGCTAAGCCGGAACCGATTTCGTCGGGGAAGCTGAACAGGTCCAGCTCGGTGCCGAGCTTGCGGTGGTCGCGGCGCTGAGCTTCCTCCAGCAGTTCCAGGTACTCGTCCAGCGCCTGCTGCGATTCCCAGGCTGTGCCGTAGATCCGTTGCAGGCTGGCGTTGTTCTGATCGCCACGCCAGTAGGCCGCGGAGCTTCGGGTCAGCTTGAAAGCCGGGATGTATTTCGTGGTCGGGATGTGCGGACCACGGCACAGGTCGCCCCAAACCCGTTCCCGGGTACGGGGATTGAGGTTGTCGTAGGCGGTGAGCTCGTCACCGCCCACCTCCATCACGTCCGGATCGCCGGACTTGTCGTCGACCAGCTCCAGCTTGTAGGGCTCTGCGGCAAGTTCAGCGCGGGCGGCCTCGCGCGACTCGTAGACCCGCCGGGAGAACAGCTGGCCTTCCTTGACGATCGCCCGCATCCGCTTCTCCAACGCCTCCAGATCTTCGGGAGTGAAGGCCCGCGGCACGTCGAAGTCGTAGTAGAACCCGTCGGCGATGGGCGGCCCGATGCCCAGCTTGGCTTGCGGAAACAGTTCCTGGACCGCCTGGGCCAGCACATGGGCCGCCGAGTGCCGGATGACGCTGCGCCCTTCGTCGGTGTCCGCGGCGACCGGCACCACATCGGCGTCGTGATCCGGGATCCAGCTCAGATCGCGCAACCGACCGTCGGCGTCACGGACTACCACGATCGCTGCGGGTTCCCCACGCCCGGGCAGGCCGGCTTCGCGCACAGCCGCACCCGCCGTGGTCCCCGCCGAGATCCGCAACACGTCGGCCGGTGCAGGGTGTGCGGGGGCGCTCATCGACATCTCTCTCATTCCGGCACGCTGGATCGCCCGCCTGGTCTGCGGCGGTCGCGACAATGTTATCGAGACACGTGATCAGCAATCCGCTGGACGCCCGCCGCGGGCCGGAACGTGAATGTGACGTCGGAAAGTTGGGCCTGGCGGCCCCAGCCGTTAGGCCTTTTCCATCCCGTTGTGCTTGGCGTCCGTGTTGGGAGCCTTGTCCTCGGCCTGGACCTTCTCCGAAGGAGTCGACGTACCCTGCACGGAATCGGTGACGGTGGTGTTGTCGCCGCCGGTTGCGTTGACGGTGGTGTCGGTGGCATTGGGGTCGGCCATGCGAAATCTCCTTGCTGGTGCCTTTAGATGTCTCTTGCCCCTCAGATAGGGAGAGAGGCTCAAATATATTGCAGATGGTGTACTGATTCGCTGGTTTTGGCCGACCACAATTCTTGATATGCGACGGTCTTGATATGCGGCCAATTCAGATCGACCAAGCCCTGGCCTGGGAGCTCGCGCCGCAGTTGGACGACGCGCTGGACATCGCCGGCAACGAGTTCGACGGGCTCGATCCGCATCGTCAGTACCACAACGCTTTCGCCCGGGTACTCAAACCTGATCCGCTGCGGCGGGTGCTGATGATGGGCACCGACCAGCGCGATCTGTTCGTCCCGGTGTTGCGGCAGGCCGTTTTGCAGCATGTGCCGGTCGATGGACAGATCTTCGACTTCGGCGCCGGTGACGGCCAGACCTTCGGCTACGTCGCCGACTGCGTCCCAGCCGGAACCACCGTCTCGATCGAGGAACCCAACCCGGTGTACCTGGCTGCTTATCAAGCGTTCCTGGATCGCCAGCCACATCTGCGCTGCGGGATTGCCGTCGGATCGGGTCTCGATGATTTCGAGGACGAGGCCGCCCGCAGCGGCGTCGAGCTTCCCGAGCCGGCCAGTGTCGACTTGGCTCTTGGCATGCACATGATCTATTTCGCCAGCGATGTGCCCGCCAGTCTGAGCGCCATGCTGCGGCTGGTGAAGCCCGGCGGCGCGCTGTTCACCGTCGTCACCGACGAGGCCACCGCCTACTGCGGGTGGGTGTTGAAGACGTTCATCGAGTCCGGCGGCGACACCGGCTGCAACGACGGTTGCCTGGCCGCCATCGACGAACGGCGGCAGCTACTAGCGCCGGAAGCCGAGGGCGGTGGCGGCCTGGTCGAGATCGCGCGGGCCGCCGGCGTCGACGTCGAGGTCGAGTCGGTACGCCAGCCCAGCCGGATGTATGGGCATTCCCTCGTGGATCTGCTGGCGATATCGAATATCAGTGTGCTCGCGAACGTGCCGGGTATCTCCAAGTTCGAGAGTGCCGCGAAGACCTTGCGCGAGCGCCCCGAGGAGGTTGACTTCCGCATCGAGACCGACGGCCCTCGGGCGGGGATGTGGAGCGTCGCCCAACCACAGTGGGTGACGTTGGTGCGGAGGGTCTAGGTACGGAGGTCTGAATGGACGAATATCGCAGTGGTGCACTGACTTTCGAGGTATTGGACATAGGCCCGCAGGATGGCATGCCGGTGGTGTTGCTCCACGGCTTCCCTCAGTTCAACACCATCTGGGTACCGGTGATGCAGCGATTGGCGGCCAAGGGTTACCGCTGCCTGGCGCCCAATCAGCGCGGCTACTCCCCTGGTGCCCGTCCGCCGCGCCGGCGCGACTACACCGGCGAGCAGCTCGTCGGTGACGTCGTCGCACTCATCGATGCCCTTGGCGCCCCGAAAGTCCATCTGGTGGGCCATGATTGGGGTGCAGCGGTGGCCTGGGGAGCCGCTGTCTCAGCGCCCGAGCGGCTGGCCACCGTCACCGCCCTGTCGGTGCCACACCCCGCTGCGTTCATGAAGGCGCTGGCCACCAGCCGGCAGTTTCTGGCGTCCTGGTACATCTACTTCTTCCAGTTGCCCAGGGTTCCCGAGTGGGTTCTTAGCCGGCGCGGCGGCAAAGGTTTCGCCCGACTGCTGGGGGGTCGCACCGGTCAAGCCCCGGCGGCCGCAGCCCGCGACGTCACCGCAATGACCGAAAGCGGCTCCCTGACAACGGCTATCAACTGGTATCGCGCGCTGCCGTTCAACAAGCCGGGGCTGATCAAGAGCAAAGTCAACGTGCCGGCCCTCTACGTGTGGAGCGACGGCGACACCGCACTGCTGGAGAAGGGCGCCCGGGATACCGCCGACTATGTCACCGGCGATTACCGCTTCGAGATCCTGCGGGGCGCGACACACTGGATGCCCGACGAGTGCCCCGGCACGGTTGCGGATCTACTGTTGGATTGGTTTGCCGCCCACCCGATTTCGCCGAAGTGATCTGGTGGGCGCACTCGTTCCGGCCGGCGCGTTGCGCGGCGACAGTGTGGTGCTGCGGCGGGCAACTAGCGACGACGTACCGGCATTTCGCCGAGCGTTGGCCACTACTGAGGTGGCCCGCTGGTGGGGCGACGGCTGGCCGGATCCCGAGGGCGATCTAGCCAAGCCCGATCACCAGAAATTGGCGATCG
>CAYPTG010000149.1:0-6179 GCA_964413455.1 uncultured Mycobacterium sp.
GGGCACCAGCAGGAATCCCCCACCGGCGCCGACCAGTCCGCTGATCACCCCGACGACGCCGCCCTGCAGCAAAATCCTGGGCACCGGCAGCGGACCGGCGGCCTCGTCGGCGACGTCACGGCGGCCGCGCAGCATGGCGACCGCGGCGGCGATCATGATCAGCGCGAACGCCAGCAGCAGGATGCGGCCCGGAATGACGTGAGCCAGCCGGCCGCCGGCGTAGGCGCCGACCATCGCGGCCGCACCGAACACCGCGGCCACCTTCGGCCGCACCCGCCCGGCCCGGACATAGGTGATGGAGCCGACGGCACTGGTTACCCCGACGACGAACAGCGAGGTGGCGATGGCCTGCTTGGCGTCCAGGCCCGCCACGTAGGCCAGCAGCGGCACGGTGAGGATCGAGCCACCGCCACCGAGCAGTCCCAGTGCGACGCCGACGAACACCGCCAAGACGACGACGAGGGCGGTCATGGTCCCCCTCCTCACCACTCGATACCGATACCCTTCGGGGTATATGTTCGGTTATGATAACCCATACCCACGGGGGTACTAGCCGACTTGGAGGAAAGAAACCGTGTGCTATCCCGTTGAATGCCCGCGCTGCCATAAAACCACCTGGGATGGGTGCGGTAAGCACGCCGAGGACGTGATGAGTTCGGTGCCGACCGAGCAGCAGTGCACCTGCACCCAGCACTGACCCGACAGTATCCGCGCGGAGGTCTATCCGGAGAAGCGTTGGCGCCGTTGAAGTTTGCGCGCCACCACGTTTCGCAGGGTGTCGTCCGGCGACTTTCGCCAGCGTTTGCGCGTGCGTCCGTGCAGCCGTTCGTCGGTGAGGTCCTCGGCGTCGGGTTGGCGCACTCCCGTCGAACCCGCCAAGGTCTCCCGGTCCCGGCGCCGGTTCGCCTGGTTGACATGGCGTTTGTTGCGCCGGATGGCCCGACGTGACGCTTTATCGTTCTCGCCGTAGGTGTTTCGACGGTCCCGGTCGTAGCTGAGTTGTTTCTTCTCCTGGGGTGAGCGCCGCACCGGCCGGTCGTCGTCGTTCGTCGCTGTCAACGGTCGTTACGCTCCTTCGGGCCGGTGAAGCGCACGATGAGCAGGCACAGGTCGTCGGTGAAGGGTGCCGGGGCCACATCCCGCGCCAGGGCTTCACAATCCAGCAGGGCGTCCGGCGGCCAGGCGAGGATGACCTGTTCGAGGTGCGAGATCCCGGCCATCAGGTCCTCGTCGTAGTGCTCCACCAGGCCGTCGGTGTACATCGCCAAGACATCGCCCGGACCGACCCGGACCGTGCGCTCGACGTAGACGGCATCGTCGAACGGCCCCAGCATCGGGCCCTGAGCGTCGGCGAGCCGAACCACCTCACCGGTCTCGGCGCGGCGCAGCAGCGCCGGGAGGTGACCGGCCGAACCGTAGGACAGTGAGCCCTGGTCGGGGTCGAAGATCGCGACGAAATTGGTTGCGAACTCTCCACCGATCTGATGGACGGCGAATCCGTTCAGTTCGGTGAGTAGCTGAGCGGCCGAAAGGCCTTGATGCGCATAGGCGTTTCCGGTGCTACGCAACTGCACCATGTCTTCGACCGCCAGCAGTCCGTGACCGATGACGTCACCGACGGCCAGGTAAGTCCGCCGGCCCGGCAGGGCCATCACGGTGTACCAGTCGCCACCGAGCCCGTGGGCCGCATCGGCCGGGCGGTACAGCGCGCTGTACTCCAGCCCGACAGTGTCCAGCTGAGCGACCGGCTGGGCGACCGAGTGCAGCACCGCCGCCCGGGCGTGCTCATCGGCGTGCATTCGTGCGCGCACCAGTGCCTGGCTCACCAGGGTGGCCACCGCCGAGACGTAGGCCCGTTGTGCCTCATCGAGCGGCTGCCGGTCGGGCCACACCATCTGCAACGCGCCGAATGGCTCTCCCCCGCTGGTCAGCGGCCAACTCACCATCGACTCGACGCTGCCGAGCCGCAACACGTGTGCCCGCTGCGGGTAGGCGGCGGCGTACTCGGCGGCGGTGTGCACGGCGATCGGCGTACCGGATTTGACCACGTCGGTGGACATCGCGCGCTCACTCAGATCGAGACCGCCGTCGGACGTGTCGATCATCGACGGGAGGAACCCCGTTGCGATGAGCCATTCCAGCTTTCGGCCGTCGGCGCTGACCAGGCCGAGGCTCAGCGCGCTGGCACCGGCTTCGTTGAGTACATGGCTCTCCAGCGCCTGGCCGATCTCGGCCGGCGTCAGCGCCGCTGACAGTTGATGAGCCAGCCGCGACAGCGTCTCCAGCCGGATCCGCTCCCGGCGTTCAATCTCCCTCTCCCGCACGGCATTCAACCGCGCCGCGGCCTCCTGCGCGATCAGCATGGCGACCACCACGATCACCGCCAGATAGCCTTGAGTGAGAACCGCCCGGGCAACCGGTGACACTTCAGCACTGCTGAACAGCCCGCGCCCGTGACTCGTCATAACGTTGGCCAGGTAGGCCGCCACCGCCCCCGCCAACGCCGCGCCGAGCATGTCCAGCCGGAACGCGGCCCACGCCAACACCGGCAAAATCAGCATGGACGGCGGCGACTGGGTCCAGAACGTGGTGACCGAAAGCACGACGGTGAGCACCAGCACACCGACCGCGTCCCAGGGACGCCGGCCCAGCACTTCAGACTGCTTGGCCCACAACAGAATCGGGGCAGCGATAACAAGGATGCCCAACGCGTCGCCGGCCCACCAGGTCACCAACGCATCCAGCCACGACGTCCCGTAATGAATCGAAATTGTGGTGCCGCCGATCAGCCCGCCGACCAGCGGTGCGATCAAACAGGCACCGGCGATGAAATAGGCGAAGTCCCAACGCTTACGCAGATCCGGACGCCCGGCACACCAGAAGGACACCAGCGAGGCCCCAACGAGCGGTTCTATCGCATTGGCTGCGGCGAACCCGGCCGAGACCACCATCGGGGTCTGGAAATACACCTCGACCCATATTTCGGCCGTCACCACGGCCAGCGCGATCCACGGCCAAAGGCCGCGGCGGGTGATCAGCATGGCGCCCACGCCGATCCCGGCCGCCGGGTAGAAGAAGGACGGCTCGGCGCTGGATCCGAAAGACTCCCGCGACAGCACAGCGACGGCAGCGAATGCCAGCAAGACCGCCAGCACCGGGCCCGCATCGGCGCGTAGCGGTCTGCGGGTCACCGCTGGAGTTTACCGGCGGTGACCTCGAACGTCGCCTCCACCTGCGCGTCGACCTGGACATCCTCGGGTCGCAGCGACACCTCCGGAACACCGCCGGGCGGCACGGACATCGCGGCGGCCATCATCACCCTGCGCGGCGCCGGAGCGCCCATGCCGGGATCGCTGATCCGGCGGACCAGCACCGGGCCGAGGTCCAGCGCGTCGGCATAGTCCTGCGCGCGACGCTTGGCGTCGCGGACCGCTTTCTGCCGGGTCTTGCGCTCCACCCGCAGTCGGGTGGCCCGGCGCAGCGACCAGTCGATGTAGCCGACGTTGACCACCTCAAGGCCCGCTGTCCAGCCCACCCAGGCGGCCAGTTCGTCGAAATCGGTGAACGTCGCGGTGACCGACGCCTCGGCGGTGTGCACCGACGGCTGGGGGTTACCGTCGCGGTCGATCGGTCGGTGCGAGCCGCGGCGCACCTGGTCGATGGTGAATCGGGTGACCGGGCCGGCCTTGGGATGGTGCCGGGACTCTAACGAGCTCTTTACCTCGGCCAGGGCAATGGCCACCGCGTCGAACACCGGCTGGGACGCCGGGCCCTCGGTGGCCACCTGGATGTGCACCGTCCCCTGCTCGGGCGGGAGGTTCGCGGTATGCGAACCCCGCACGGTGATTTCGACTCCGGGCATGGGCCCAGTGTGCCCGATCGCCTGGCGACCGCCTAAGAAGCGGGGGCAGCGGGGGGCGCGGGAGCCGGGGCCGGAGCAGCCGCCGGGGCCGGGGCCGCTGCCGCTGGTGCAGGAGCCGCCGGGGCCGGAGCAGCTGACGGGGCCGACGAGGCCGAACGCCCGGATGACGGCGCGGGCGCGGGGTCAGCGGCCGGGGTTGCGTCGCGGGCCGAAGAACGGCTCGGAGCGGGTGCGCTTGAGGTGGGATGCGCGGGTGCAGCAGAGGAGGACGGTGCGTTGCCCGGCTCCGCGGAGGGGGCACCAGGGGTGGCAGCAGCCGGCTTGGCGGCCGGCGCATCAGGTGCCGCCGGGGCTCCCGGCGCTGCGGGCGCCGGCGGCTGGTCTGCATCCGGCCCGGGTACATCGGCGCCCACCGGGGTGGGACCCTGGTTCGAAGGCTTGCTGTTGGCCAGCTTGTCCGGGCTCACCGGCCGGGTACCGAGCAGTATCAGTGCATCGCTGGGCGAAACCTCCCCGGCGCGATATGCGTGCCAGATGTCACGCAGATACCCGACGGTGGGGTGCTGCTCCGGCGTCTGCTGCTGGGTAGTGCCCGGCGGCAGGCTGTCCGGGCTGGGCAGATGTTGCGCGCCATCCGCCGGTGTGACCGCGGGGGCGGCGGTGCCGGCAGGTGCACCCGGCGCCGGCCCAGCAGCAGGGGCCGGAGTATGAGCTGACGAGGCCGGTGCAGGTGCCGGCGCTGGTGCAGCGGGGGCGGCCGGAGCCGGCGACGCAGGAACAGGCGCAGCTGGAGCAGGTGCGGCAGGAACAGGTGCGGGAGCAGGGGCCGGCGCTGGAGCAACCGGGACTACCGGAACGCTCGGATCAGCGGTCGCGACCGGAACCGCCAGGGCGGTCAGCCCCACACCCAGCGCTCCAAGGGCTACCTGAAGCCGTCGTTCACCGCCCACGTTTCACCTCCACGCCCCACGAGGGCTTACTGCGATCCATCTGATCATCCATGCGATTCGTTACAGGCGCCACTTTCGTCACGTCCGCCGCGGTAGCTATGGCGATCGACATGAACTATAGACACCTCCGCGTGACATACGACGGCGACGGGCGGTGGCAGGGGACAATGTTGCCATGCGACGAGTCCCGGCCGCGGTGGCGGTAGCCCTCACGCTGGCCTCCTCCGGCCTCGCCGGCGCCGCCCCGGTGCCCCCGGTGAGCCCGCAGGCCCAAGCCGCCGGGCTGATCGACGTGCGCAGCGTGGTGCCCGACGCCGTCATCGACCTGCGGTATGCCACCGCCGATAACTTCGTCGGCGTGCCGCTCTACCCGGCCGGCGCCCGCTGCCTGGTGCACGAGTCGATGGGTCCGGGGCTGGCCGCGGCGGCCGCGCAACTACGGGCGCAGAACTATGGGCTGGTGTTCTGGGACTGCTACCGCCCGCATGAGGTGCAGGTGCGGATGTTTAATGCCGTGCCCGACCCGGCCTGGGTGGCCAAGCCCAGCGACTATGCCCGCAGCCATGAGTCCGCCCGGTCGGTGGACGTCACCCTTGCCGCCGGCGGCCGCTTGGTGGATATGGGCACCGGTTTCGACGACTTCTCGTCGCGGGCCACCGCTTATGCCACTGACGGCGTCAGCACCGCCCAGCAGGCCAACCGGGCGCTGCTGCGCACCGCGATGGCCGCCGGCGGGCTGGCCGTGTACTCCGGCGAGTGGTGGCATTTCGACGGTCCGGGCGCCGGTGACCCGCGGCCGATCCTCGACGTGCCGGTCAACTGATCGGGTGTATTACGGCTTCGCCGAGAAGAACAGGAACGTCGCCAATATCACCAGGTGCACCAACCCCTGCAGCGCCACCGCACGCCCCTGAGCCAGGGTGAGCACCGAGACGATCACCGACAGCGTCAGCAGCACGATCTGCATCGGCTCCAGGCCCAGGGTCAGCGGGCCGGGCAACCACACCATCGCCAGCACAATCGCCGGGATGGACAGGCCGATCGAGGCCATCGCCGAGCCGTAAGCCAGGTTGAGGCTGGTCTGCACCCGATCGCGTTTGGCGTTGTTCAACGCCGCCAGGGTCTCCGGGGCCAGCACCATGAGCGCGATCACCACGCCGACCATGTGATAGGGCATCCCCAGCCTGCTCACCGCGTTCTCGATGGTGGGCGAGAGCAGTTTGGCCAGGCCCACCACCGAGACCAGCGCCACCATCAACAGGACCGCGCTGAGCCAGGTTTCCTGGACCGTCGGCGGATCGGCGTGGTCATCGCCGTCCAGATCGAGTAGCCCGGTCACCCGGCCATGCCGGTCGGAGGAGACCGGT
>CAYPTG010000150.1:0-5476 GCA_964413455.1 uncultured Mycobacterium sp.
GACCTGATCGTCATCGCCGGGCAGAACCCGGGCACCAACCACCCCCGCATGCTGTCGGTCCTGGAGAAAGCAAAAGCCAACGGCGCCAAGATCATTGCCGTCAACCCGCTGCCCGAGGCCGGGTTGATCCGGTTCAAAGATCCGCAGAAGGCGAACGGCATCGTGGGGCACGGGGTCCCGATCGCCGACGAGTTCGTCCAGATCCGGATCGGCGGCGACATGGCCCTGTTCCGCGGGGTGGCCAAGCTCCTACTGGAGGCCGAGGATCGTGCGCCCGGAACGGTGGTGGACCGGGAGTTCATCACCCAACACTGTTGTGGCTTCGACCAATACGCCGAGCTTGCCCGCTCCTGCGATATCGACACCGTGCTGGCTGCAACCGGAATCCCTGCCGAGCAACTACGAGTGGTGGCCGACATGATGGCTACCTCGCAGCGGACAATCGTGTGCTGGGCCATGGGCTTGACCCAGCACACCCACTCGGTGGCAACCATTGCCGAGATCACCAACGTTCTTCTGCTGCGCGGGATGATCGGTAAGCCCGGCGCCGGCGTGTGCCCGGTGCGCGGCCACTCCAACGTGCAGGGCGACCGGACGATGGGCATCTGGGAGAAGGTTCCGGAATCCTTTCTGGCCGCACTGGACTCACGATTCGGCATCACCAGCCCACGCCGGCACGGCTACGACACCGTCAACGCGATCCGCGCCATGCGCGACGGCCACGCATCGGTGTTCATGGGCATGGGCGGCAACTTCGCCTCCGCAACACCGGACAGCGAGGTCACCGAAGCCGCTCTGCGCAACTGCGCGCTGACCGTCCAGGTATCGACCAAACTCAACCGCAGCCACCTCGTGCACGGCCGCACCGCCCTGATCCTGCCGACCCTCGGCCGCACCGACCGAGACATCGTCGATGGGCGCAAACAGGTGGTCTCGGTGGAGGATTCGATGTCCATGGTCCATCTGTCCCGGGGCAGTCTGCCCCCTCCAGGGCCTGAGGTCCGCAGCGAAGTAGCCATCGTCTGCCAACTGGCACGCCGGCTACTCGGCCCCGACCATCCCGTGCCCTGGGAACGCTTCGCCGCCGACTACGACACCATTCGCGACGAGATTGCCACCGTCGTCCCCGGCTGCGACGAGTACAACCGCCGGGTTCGCCAGCCGGACGGCTTCCAGCTGCCTCACCCGCCAAGGGACGCCCGCGAATTTCCTACCGATACAGGCAAAGCCAACTTCTCCAGCGAGCCACTGCACTGGGTTCCGGTACCGCCCGGACGGCTGGTGCTGCAGACGCTGCGCAGTCACGACCAGTACAACACCACGATCTATGGACTCGACGACCGTTACCGCGGGGTCAAGGGCGGCCGCCGGGTGGTGTTCGTCAATCCCTCCGACATCGCCGAATTCGGCTTGCACGACGGTGACCGGGTGGACCTGGTGTCGGAGTTCACCGATCCCGACGGCGACGTACAGCAGCGCTGCGCCAAGGATTTTCGGATCGTCGCCTACCCCACGCCAGTGGGTAATGCCGCGGCCTACTATCCGGAGACCAATCCGCTGGTGCCGCTGGATCACGTTGCCGCCAAGTCGAATACCCCCGTATCGAAGGCGATCACCATCCGGCTGGAGAAGGTGTGAGACCGTGGGCCGGGTGACCGCGCGCCGGCGGGTGAGCCGGCTGAACGCCGGGGCCGCCGCCGACCGAGCCGAGACACTGGTCGTCGAGGAGCCGCTGGAGATTCGGGTCAACGGCACCGCGTTGACGGTCACCATGCGCACCCCGGGCTCCGATATCGAACTGGCCCAGGGCTTTCTGCTGACCGAGGGCCTGATCAGCCGGCGCGATGATGTGGCCACCATGCGGTACTGCCCCGGCGAGGACGCCGGTATGAACACCTACAACGTTCTCGACGTGACGCTGCAACCGGACGCGCCGGCCCCGCACGTCGATGTCACCCGCAACTTCTACACCACCTCCTCATGCGGGGTGTGCGGGAAGGCGTCGCTGGACGCGGTACGGCTTTCCAGCCGGCACTCCCCCGGCGACGACCCGACCGTCGTCACCGCCGCCGCGCTGACCGCGATGCCGGCCCAATTACGTTCGGCACAAAGAGTTTTCGCCGCCACCGGAGGCCTGCACGGTGCGGCACTGTTCGACGCCGACGAGAGCATGCTGGTGGTCCGCGAGGACATCGGACGGCACAACGCGGTGGACAAAGTGATCGGCTGGGCGGTGGAGTCCGGCCGCATCCCGCTGGCGGGCTGCGTGCTGCTGGTCAGCGGGCGGGCCTCGTTCGAGCTCACCCAGAAGGCGGTGATGGCCGGCATTCCGGTGCTCGCCGCCGTGTCGGCGCCCTCATCGCTGGCCGTCGACCTGGCCACCGAGTCCGGGCTGACCCTGGTCGCCTTCCTGCGTGGCGAGTCGATGAACGTCTATAGCCGGGCAGATCGGGTGACGCTCGTCGGCCGCTAAGGTGTGCCCGTGTCCGTCGACCGCCCCGCGCACTCGGCGATACGCGGACTGCTGACCATTCGGCCGGCGCCGCGACGCTGGCCCTTCGCGGCTCGGCTCGCCGCGAGCACCGCGATTCTGGTTTCGATCGGCTGGGCGATGGACGACATCGGCGCCGGTCTGATTGCGACGCTCGGGGTTTTCGCCGCCGACTACGGTAGCCGGCGCCCGTACGTCAACCGGGCCGTGCACTTGGCCGTCATCGCTATCGCGCTGTCCGCAGCAGTCATGATCGGAGTCGCCTCAGCCCAGGCAGCGGACTGGATCGCGGTCGCATCGGTCTCGGCGGTCGCCGTCGTCGCGGTTTGGCTGTGTTCGGGACTGGCGGTCGGCCCTCCGGGGGCTTTCGTTTTCACGTTGGCCTGCGCAGCCGGGGTCGGTGTCTCCGCCTCGCATCGACCGGCCTGGCAGGTCGGCCTGCTTGTCCTTGCCGGTGGCGGTGTGGCGTGGGCGGCGGCGATGAGTGCAGCGTTCGGCGAGGACCGCGGGCCGGAGAAGGCAGCGGTGGCTGCGGCAGGCGAGGCAGTCGGCGCCTACATTGCGATCGCTGCCACAGCCGACTCCGTCGCGGCGAGGCGTGCCGCGGCAGCGTCGTTGATATACGCATGGGAAGTTCTGATCGACTTTCAACCGCGAGCCATCCCGGGCGGCGCCCTGCTGAGCCGGCTCAGGCAGGCCAATCACGCGCTGCATGTTCTGTTCACCGATGCGATCCTCGCCGCGGCCAGAGGCGAGTCGATGCCCGCAGGCACGGCCTCGCTGGCCCGCGCCATCGGTACGCTCGAACACGAACCGGCGGCCGTGGCCGTCCGCAACGAAACCCGTCCGCCGCTGCGCCGTCCAACCACCGCCGCCCAATTGATTCGGGCCGTGAAACCGGACGCTCATACCCGGCGAGTGATGCTGAGGGTGGCTATCGCGGCACCACTGGCCGGCATGTGCGCCGCGTGGTTCGACATCAGCCACGTGTACTGGTCGATGACGGCCGCCGTCCTGATACTGCACCAGGGCGATCATCGGATCGCCACGTTCCAGCGCGGCACCGCGCGGGTAATCGGCACCCTTTCGGGGCTGTGCCTGGCGGCGCTGATCCTCAGCGCAGCTCCGACGGGCCTGGGGCTGGTCATCGTGCTGGCGTCGCTGCAATTCGCGATAAAGATGTCCAACGTCCGCAACTATGCGCTGGCAACGGTATTCACCACCGCGACCGGCTTGACGATCGCGTCTGCCTCGCATCGACTCGATGTAGGAAGACTCCTTATCGACCGCGCGCTGGACACCGTGCTCGGTTGCGGGATAGGGATCATGGTCTATCTCATCGCGGTGAGAATTCAGGAGGCCGACCGCGTCCGGAAGTCGCTGCGCCGCACGCTGGACCACGTTGTTGCGGTTACGGGGTTACTGGCCCGCGGCGACGCCTCATCGCTGTCGGCTCGCCGTGCACGCCGCGATCTGCAGGAGAGCATCTTCGATCTCAATGTGGCCGACGATGCCGCCCGCAACGGCTCTAGGCGGCACCGGGCTACCGCTGCTCAGTTGAGCCGGATTCATTCTGCGACAGAGCAACTGGGTTTCGCGACCATCGCAGCATGCTGGGCAGCAGACCAAGGCGACGACCGATTGTTCGAATCTGCCGACCCCGACTCGTACCTCGCGCTGCTTCGCGAGCTGTCGGAGGCCATCGATGGCGCCGCTCCTCCACCGATTACCAATGAATTGCCACCGTTCGCCGCCCCCGAGCTACGCGAATTGGTGCGTGCGCTAGGAGACAGATCGCCAAACAGCTAAGCGCTCTTATCCCGGCGCTCGGGGCGGGCCGGCTTACGCGGCACGATGGTCGGCAGCACGTTGTCCTGGACGGTCTCCTTGGTGACGACCACCTTGGCGACGTCGTCGCGGCCGGGGATGTCGTACATCACCGGCAGCAGCACTTCTTCCATGATGGCGCGCAGGCCGCGGGCGCCGGTGCCGCGGTGGATCGCCTGGTCGGCGATCGCCTCCAGTGCGTCGTCGGCGAACTCCAGCTCCACCCCGTCCATCTCGAACAGCCGGGTGTATTGCTTGACCAGAGCGTTCTTCGGCGTGGACAAGATCTGCACCAGCGAGTCCTTGTCCAGGTTGGTCACCGAGGCGACGACCGGCAGCCGGCCGATGAACTCCGGGATCAGCCCGAACTTGATCAGATCCTCGGGCATCACCTCGGAGAAGTGATCCTGGGTGTCGATCTCGGCCTTGGACTTCACCTCGGCACCGAATCCCAAGCCGCGCTTGCCGATTCGGTCGGCGACGATCTTCTCCAGCCCGGCGAAAGCACCGGCCACGATGAACAGCACGTTGGTGGTGTCGATCTGGATGAACTCCTGGTGCGGATGCTTGCGCCCGCCCTGCGGGGGCACCGACGCCTGGGTGCCCTCCAGAATCTTCAGCAGCGCCTGCTGCACACCCTCACCGGAGACGTCGCGGGTGATCGACGGGTTCTCGCTCTTGCGAGCGATCTTGTCCACCTCGTCGATGTAGATGATGCCGGTCTCGGCGCGCTTGACGTCGTAGTCGGCGGCCTGGATCAGCTTGAGCAGAATGTTCTCGACGTCCTCACCGACGTAGCCGGCTTCGGTCAGCGCGGTGGCGTCGGCGATGGCGAACGGGACGTTGAGCATCTTGGCCAGTGTCTGGGCCAGGTAGGTCTTGCCGCAGCCGGTCGGCCCGAGCATCAGGATGTTGGACTTGGCCAGCTCGACGTTCTCGGCGCGCGAGTCGCGGGCCTTCTCGCCGGCCTGGATGCGCTTGTAGTGGTTGTAAACCGCGACGGCCAGCGTGCGCTTGGCGGTGTCCTGACCGATGACGTAGTTCTCCAGGAAGTCCCGGATCTCGGTCGGCTTGGGCAGCTCATCGAGTTTGACGTCGTCGTTGTCGGCGAGTTCCTCTTCGATGATCTCGTTGCACAGATCGATGCATTCGTCGCAG
>CAYPTG010000150.1:5486-6175 GCA_964413455.1 uncultured Mycobacterium sp.
GAGCTTCTTGTCCTGCTTCTGACTCTTCCCGCAGTAGGAGCACTTCAGCAGGTCACCGCCGTCTCCGATACGTGCCATGGTGGTGTGCCCCCTACTTCCTTCGCACGGTGGTGGTCAGTTGGTGTCGGTCTGCCTCGACGCTACCTGCTCGCTGGATAACCCTCGACCGATAAGAGCGAATCGCTCCGGCGTGTCGCGAACCACGCGCCCGGGCGACGTCAGGCTGGCTGCGCGGAAAGTTTCCGGTAGCTGAGCACGGTGTCGATGATGCCGTACTCCTTGGCCTGCTCGGCGGTGAGAATCTTGTCCCGGTCGGTGTCCTTGCGGATCACCGCGGCGTCCTTGCCGGTGTGCCGGGCCAGCGTCTCTTCCATCAGGGTGCGCATCCGCTCGATCTCAGCGGCCTGGATCTCCAGGTCGGAGAACTGGCCCTGGATGACCCCGCCCAATGACGGCTGGTGGATGAGCACCCGGGCGTTGGGCAGCGCCAGGCGCTTACCCGGCGTGCCGGCGGCCAGCAGCACCGCGGCGGCCGAGGCCGCCTGGCCCAAGCACACCGTCTGGATGTCGGCGCGGACGTACTGCATGGTGTCGTAGATGGCCATCAGCGAGGTGAACGAACCGCCGGGCGAATTGATGTACATCGTGATGTCGCGGTCCGGGTCCATCGATTCCAGCACCAGCAGCTG
>CAYPTG010000151.1:0-3295 GCA_964413455.1 uncultured Mycobacterium sp.
ATCACCTCGACGGCATCGAGCAGCCGCTCCCCCGGCCGGGGCGTTGCGGTCATCGCGACGGCTCTTTCTCGCCGGCGGGGAACGTCGTGATGTCCACCTCGCCGCGGGGGCGGCCGTCCAAGGCCAGCAACAGATCGGCGGCCATCTGCAGCAGTGCCAGGTCACGGATGCGGGGGGCGCCCACCGAATCGGCGGCCCGCGGGATCGGCACCTGCACCATCGCAGTGGTGGGCCGGTAGCGGGCCGACGGGTACAGCCGGGTCAGCCGGACCTGCGCGGAGTCCGGCAGGGTCAGCGGCGCCACCCGCAGCGTCTCGGAGGCCCCGGAGCCGGTGGCGGCCAGGTCGGTGACGCCGTAGCGCCGGCACAGCAGCCGCAGCCGGGCTACCGCGACCAGCCGCTGCGCCGGCTGCGGCAGCGGGCCGTAGCGGTCGACCAGCTCGTCGACCACCGCGGCCACGGCGGCTTCGTCGGCGGCGCCGGCCAGCCGCCGGTAGGCCTCCAGCCGCAGCCGGTCGCTGCCGATGTAGTCCGGCGGCAGGTGCGCGTCGACCGGAAGGTCGATGCGGATCTCCTTGACCTCATCGGTGGTGACGGTCTCGCCGTTGAAAGCCGCTCGATACGCCTCGACGGCCTCACCGACCAGCCGCACGTACAGGTCGAAGCCCACCCCGGCGACATGCCCGGACTGCTCCACACCCAGCACGTTGCCGGCGCCGCGAATCTCCAAGTCCTTCAACGCCACTGCCATGCCGGCGCCCAGTTCGTTGTTCTGGGCGATGGTGGCCAACCGGTCGTGCGCGGTCTCGGTGAGCGGGGTGTCCCGCGGGTACAGAAAGTAGGCGTAGCCGCGTTCCCGGCTGCGGCCCACCCGGCCGCGCAGCTGGTGCAGCTGGGACAGGCCGAAGGTGTCGGCGCGCTCGACGATCAGGGTGTTGGCGTTGGAGATGTCCAGCCCGGTCTCGATGATGGTGGTGCACACCAGGATGTCGAAGTCGCGGTTCCAGAAACCCTGCACGGTGCGCTCCAGGGTGTCTTCGGGCATCTGCCCGTGCGCGACGGCCACCCGGGCCTCGGGCACCAGCGCGGCGACCCGGGCGGCGGCCTCGTCAATGCTGGCCACCCGGTTGTGCACGTAGAACGCCTGCCCGTCGCGCAGCAGTTCGCGGCGCAGCGCGGCGGCCACCTGCTTGTCGTCGTGCGGGCCGACGTAGGTCAGTACCGGGTAGCGCTCCTCGGGCGGGGTGAGGATGGTCGACATCTCCCGGATACCGGCCAGGCTCATCTCCAGGGTCCGCGGGATCGGAGTGGCGCTCATGGTGAGCACGTCGACGTGGCTGCGCAGGGCCTTGATGTGCTCCTTGTGCTTCACGCCGAAGCGCTGCTCCTCGTCCACGATCACCAGGCCCAGGTCCGCGAACACCACGTCCTCCGACAGCAGCCGGTGGGTGCCGATCACCACGTCCACCCCACCGTCGGCCAGCCCGTCGAGCACCGCGCGGGATTCGTTCGCGTCGGTGAACCGGGACAGGCCCTTGACGGTGACCGGGAATCCGGCCATCCGCTCGGTGAAGGTTTGCAGGTGCTGGTCGGCCAGCAGGGTGGTGGGCACCAGCACGGCGACCTGTTTGCCGTCCTGCACCGCCTTGAACGCCGCCCGCACCGCGATTTCGGTCTTGCCGTAGCCGACGTCGCCGCAGATCACCCGGTCCATCGGGACGGCCTTTTCCATGTCGGCTTTGACCTCACCGATGGCGGTCAGCTGGTCGACGGTCTCGGTGAAGCCGAAGGCGTCCTCCATCTCGGCCTGCCACGGGGTGTCGGGGGCGAAGGCGTGTCCGGGGGCGGCTTGGCGTTTGGCGTAGAGCGCGACGAGTTCGCCGGCGATTTCCCGTACGGCCTTGCGCGCCTTGGTTTTCGTGTTGGCCCAGTCGCTGCCGCCGAGTCGGCTCAGGCTGGGCTGCTCGCCGCCGACGTAGCGGGACAGCTGGTCGAGGGAGTCCATCGGGACGAAGAGTTTGTCGGCTCCCTGGCCTCTCTTACTGGAGGCGTATTCCAGCACCAGGTATTCGCGGCGGGCCCCGCCGACGGTGCGCTCGACCATCTCGACGAACCGGCCGATGCCGTGCTGATCGTGCACCACCAGGTCGCCGGCGTTCAGCGCCAGCGGGTCGACGATGTTGCGGCGTTTGGCGGCCAGCCGTTTGCCTTCCGGGCCGCTGACCCGGTTGCCGGTGAGGTCGGTTTCGGTGATCACCACCAGCTGCGCATCGGGGATGACAGAGTCCCCGTGCCCTCCGGGCACAATCAAGCCGCTGTGCAACGGTCCCTTGAGCACACCGACCACCCCCGGGCCGGGAGGGGAGCCGGAGTCCAGCAGCGCGGCGGGGGTGTCACGTTCGGCGAGCTGCTCGATCACCCGGTGGGCGGTACCCACCCCGGGTGCCACGACGGCGGCCAGCCCGCCGGTGAGCACGTGGGCGCGCAGCATGCCGAAGATTTCCTCGACGCTGGACTGCTGGCCGCGGGCCGACGGCGCGGCCCGGACATCGAGGGTGATGGCGTCCGGGGTCGAGAGTTGCCCGACGGTCCACCACGGATGCCCGCCGGCGGTGGCTTGGGCCGCCACGTCGTCGAGTTCGCGGAACCCCGAGCTGTCCAGCCGACTCGACGCGAGCTGTTCGGTGTCGATCGGCGCGTTACCGCCGATGGCCGCGGCCGACCAGGAGGCCTCCAGGAACTCCCGGCCGGTGCGGATCAGGTCGGCAGCGCGGGTGCGGATTTTCTCCGGATCGCACAGCAGCAGCGGGGCGCCCTCGGGCAGATGGTCGATCAGCGAGCCGAGGGCCTGCGGGCGCAGCACCGGCGCCAACGCCTCCATCCCGTCGACCGGAATGCCCTCGGCCAGCTTGGCCAGCATGTCGCCGACGCCGCCGGTGACCTGGTTGTCCTCACGCGGGGTAGATGAGGCCAATTGCGCTGCGCGGGAACGGACTTCGTCGGTGAGTAGCAGTTCGCGGCACGGGACCGCGACCACCACGCCGGGGTCAAGCTCTGGAATGGAGCGCTGGTCGGCGACCGAGAACATCCGCATCTCGGTGATCTCGTCGCCCCAGAATTCGACACGCACCGGATGCTCGGCGGTGGGCGGAAAAAGGTCCAAGATGCCGCCACGCACCGCGAACTCGCCGCGCCGGGCGACCATGTCGACCCGGGTGTAGGCCAGCTCGACCAGCCGGGCGATCAGGCCGTCGAAATCCTGCTCGGCGCCGACCCGCAGGGTCACCGGCTCGAC
>CAYPTG010000151.1:3395-6136 GCA_964413455.1 uncultured Mycobacterium sp.
CGGCTTCGCGGCCGGTCGCGGTGACCACCAGCAGCAGGCCGTCCGCCGGGCCCAGCGCACAGGCCACGAAAAGCCGGGCCCCAGCCGGGCCGACCACCGTCAGCGTCGCGGGCCGCTCGCGGGCCTGTTGGGCGAGCGCGGCGAACTCCGGTGTGCGCAGCGCGGTGTCCACGATGCCGGCCAACGGCGGCGCGGTGTCGACGGTGCCGGTCAACGACGGCACGGAGCTACTCCTCATTGAGGTGCGGGTCGGGCTCCAGGTGGCTCAGCCCGTTCCACACCACGTTCACCAGGTGGGCGGCCACCACTTCTTTCTTGGGCTCGCGGGCGTCCAGCCACCACTGCGCGGTCATCGACACCGAGCCGACCGCGGCTTGGGCGTAGAGCGGCGCCAGCTCGGGGTCCAGGCCGCGGCGGGCGAAGTCGCCGGCCAGGATCGAGGAGACCTGGCTGACCGCGTCGTTGAGCAGGCTGGAGTAAGTACCGGAGCTGATCGCTGCCGGGGAGTCGCGGGTCATGATGCGAAAGCCGTCGGTGCGTTCTTCGACGTAAGTGAGCAGTGCGAGCACCACCTGTTCGACGCGGGTGCGCGAGTGGTTGTTGGTCAGCGACGAGGTGATGGCGTCCAGCAGCGCCGACATCTCGCGGTCGACGACCACCGCGTAGAGGCCTTCCTTGCCGCCGAAGTGTTCGTAGACCACCGGTTTGGAGACCCCGGCGCGCTGGGCGATCTCCTCGATCGCGGTGCCTTCGTAGCCGCGTTCGGCGAACAGCGAACGGGCGATGTTGATCAGCTGGTGCCGGCGCTCGCTGCCGGTCATCCGGGCCCGCGGCGGGCGGGGCGGGGAATCCGGCTCGGCCACCGCCGGATTTTATCCCTCGATTAGAGTCTGAGAGCGGGCAATCCGCCGTGGTGTAATCGGCAGCACCTCTGATTTTGGTTCAGATAGTTCAGGTTCGAGTCCTGGCGGCGGAGCGTGAGGACAACCACCGACACAGCGATCGTGGTGCTGGCCGCCGGTGCCGGCACCCGGATGCGCTCGGACACCCCCAAGGTGCTGCACTCCCTGGGCGGGCGCAGCATGCTGGCGCACGCCCTGCACGCCGTGGCCGGGGTCGCGCCGACCCATCTGGTGGCGGTGTTGGGTCACGACCGCGAGCGGATCGCCCCGGTGCTGGCCGACCTGGCGGCCCAGCTGGGCGCCCCCGTCGAGGTGGCCGTGCAGGATCAGCAGCTGGGCACCGGGCACGCCGCGCTGTGCGGCCTGAACGCGCTGCCCGACGACTTCACCGGCACGGTGGTCATCACCGCCGGCGACGTCCCGCTGCTGGACACCGACACGCTGGCCGGTCTGATCGCCGCGCACACCGAGGCGCAGGCCGCCGTCACCGTGCTGACCACCACGGTGCCCAACCCGCACGGCTACGGCCGCATCCTGCGCAGCTCTGGGGCCGGCGCGGGAGGTGCGGGAGGTGAGGTCACCGCGATCGTCGAAGAGGCCGACGCCACCGGGCAGCAGCGCGCCATCGGTGAGGTCAACACCGGCGTCTACGCCTTCGACGCCGCCGCGCTGCGCTCGGCGCTGGGCCGGCTGTCCTCCGACAACGCCCAGAACGAGCTGTACCTCACCGACGTCATCGGCATCGCGCGCGCCGACGGACGCCCGGTGCACGCCCGGCATATCAGCGACGCCGCCCTGGTCGCCGGCGTCAACGATCGGGTGCAGCTGGCCGAGCTGGGCGCCGAACTGAACCGGCGCATCGTGGCCGCCCATCAGCGGGCCGGGGTTACCGTGATCGACCCGGCCAGCACCTGGATCGACGTCGGCGTGACGATCGGCCGGGACACCGTCATCGCCCCTGGCACCCAGCTGCTGGGCGGCACCCGGATCGGCGGGCAATGCCGGATCGGTCCGGACAGCACGCTTACCGACGTCGAGGTCGGCGACGGGGCGACGGTGGTGCGCACGCACGGCAGCCAGGCCGCGATCGGCGCCGGCGCCGAGGTGGGGCCGTTCAGCTACCTGCGCCCGGGCACCCGGCTGGGCGACGGCGGCAAACTCGGCGCGTTCGTGGAGACCAAGAACTCGGTCATCGGCGCCGGCACCAAGGTGCCGCACCTGACCTACGTCGGGGACGCCGACATCGGCGAGCACAGCAACATCGGCGCGTCCAGCGTGTTCGTCAACTACGACGGGGTGACCAAACGCCGGACCACGGTGGGCTCCCATGTCCGCACCGGCAGCGACACCATGTTCGTTGCGCCGGTCACCGTCGGCGATGGCGCCTACACCGGGGCCGGCACGGTGCTGCGCGACGACGTCCCGCCGGGCGCGCTGGCGGTGTCGGCCGGCAGCCAGCGCATCATCGAGGACTGGGTGCTGGAAAACCGGCCGGACAGCGAGTCGGCCAAGGCCGCGGCCCGGGCCGAAGCCGACGGGCAAGCCCCCGGTAAAGCCCCGCGGAGCCGGGACGAGGCCTGAGCACCTACGATGACCGATTATCGACCCCCGACCAGCAAGGGCAGCTCTGTGGGCACGGAATGGATTGACAACCGCAAGAACCTGATGCTGTTCTCCGGCCGGGCGCACCCGGAATTGGCCGAGCAGGTCGCCAAGGAACTCGACGTCAGCGTCACCGCGCAGACCGCGCGGGATTTCGCCAACGGGGAGATCTTCGTCCGCTTCGACGAGTCCGTGCGCGGCTGCGACGCCTTCGTGCTGCAATCCCATCCGGCGCCG
>CAYPTG010000152.1:0-2758 GCA_964413455.1 uncultured Mycobacterium sp.
CGGTCTGGGCGCTGACCAGAAGGTTGTAGTTCTTGACGTACTGCTGCTCAATGGTGGACCCGCCGCGGGCGTCGCCTGCTCCCTTGAGGAACCCGGCCAGACCGGTCAGCGTGCCCTGCAGGTCGACGCCGTTGTGGTCGGCGAACCGCTTGTCCTCGATAGAGACGATAGCCAGCTTGATGGTGTCGGCGATCCGCTCGGACGGCAGCTCCCAGCGCCGCTGGACATACAGCCAGGCGATCGGCTTGTCGTTCATGTCGGTCATCGTCGAGACGATCGGTACCTGGCTGTCGACGATGTCGGCCGACCCCTGGGACACCAGGTCCGAAGCATGGTTGCTGGCCACCGCGGCACCGCCGACGATCGGGAACAGCAACCCGGCGAAGATCACCCCGGCCAGTACGCAGAACAATGCCAGCCGGCGCACCGTGGACCGGGCCGGAGGGTACTGGTCCGACATGTCGCTCACTTGCGTCTCCATGTTGCTGAACGCGGCCTCAATCGGCCGCGACGACGACGATACCGTCGTCATCGCTGAAGGCCAGCTCACCGGGCACGAAGTCGATGCCGCCGAGGCTCACCACGACGTCGCGTTCGCCCTTGCCGGTCTTACTGCTCTTGCGCGGGTTGGTGCCCAGCGCCTTGATACCGATCTGCAGTGTCCGCAGGGTGGCGGCGTCCCGGACGGCACCGTTGATGATCAGCCCGGACCATCCGTTGGCGCGGCCCAGCTCGGCGATCACGTCGCCGACCAGCGCGGTGTGCACCGATCCGTCGCCGTCGATGACCAGCACCCGACCGGCACCGGGCTCGGAGAGCACCGATTTGAGCAGCGCGTTGTCCTGGAAGCAGCGCACGGTGCTGATCGGCCCGGCGAACTCGGTGCGGCCACCGAACTGCCGCAGCTGCAGGTCACAGCTGCGGACGTCGTCGCCGATTTCGTCGACGAGGTCGGCGGTCGGCCGGAAGGATATGGGCATTTGGTCCAATCATGCCAGGTTGCGGTGTCAGGACCGGCGGCGCAGTCCCCATAGCGCTGCACCGGCGATCAGCACCGCCGCACCGGCGACCAACGGCCACAGCGCAATCCGGTCCGACCGATCCGGTGTCGACACGGCCGGGCCGGGAGCGCCGGGGCCGGCGGTGGTGAGGGTGAACGACCACGAACCGGAAACCACGTGGCCGTCGGCGGAAGTGACCCGGTAGTTCACGGTGTACCGGCCGGCCGGTCCCAGCGGGCGCATCCCGACGCCGGCGGTGACGCCCTGCACCGCCGCATCGTCGGAGGACCACCGATTGCCGTCGGGTCCGACCACGGTCATCGCGGCGAAGGTCGGCTGCAGATCCTCGTTGAACGTCGCGGTGACCCGGTCCGGCCCGATATCGAGCGCGGCACCGTCGGCCGGGTCGGTGGAGACCAGGGTGGTGTGGGCCGACGCGGGTGGGGCTGCGAGGCCCGGTGCCGCGAGTAGGCCGACCGCCAACAATGCCGCGGCCAGCAGCCGGGCCGGCCCGGAAATCCCGGAAATCAGAGCACTCCCAACCGGGTCATGATGTCGGCTTCGATGCCGTCCAACTGCTCGGCGATGGATGCCTGTGCTGAGCGCCGCCGCTGCCCGGGCATATTCTCGGCGGCCGGGACGGCGGCCCCCAGCGCGGCCAGTCGCTGGGTGATCGCGGTGACGAACCGGCCGGTTTCCGGATCGTCGGGCTGGCGTTCGGCGACCAGCGCCAGGGATTTTTCGGCCCCGCCGATCCGCGCCGAGAGCCGTCCGCCGGCGCGGGAGAATTGACCCAGCTGGGTCAGTGGAACCCCGAGTCGGTCGGCGCGCTGCTCGTCGATCAGGCCGCGTACCGCTATCGCGGCTCGATAGGCCACCGGAGCCAAGACCGGCGCCAGCAGCCGGGAGACGGTCAGGGTCCGCCGAATCCGCCCCGGGGCCAACAGCTTTCCCTCCCGGGCGGCTCGCAACCGGGTCTCGGCCACCTTCACCGCGGCGCGGTTGGAGTCCCGCTGGCCGCGCAACTGGGCTTTGACGGCCTGCGCCTCGGCGCGGGTGGCGGCCTTGATGCGTTTGCCTTCGTTCTTGGCGGCCAGCTTGGCCTCCACCTTGGCTTTGGCCTTCAGCGCCCGGGCCTCCGCACGCCTGGTCGCGCGGCTCTTCCGTTTGATGAACAGGCCCATCGCGGCTGCCTTTCGGTGGGATCGCGGGTGGGTCGGCTCGGTGGTGCCGCCGACTGCTTTTTTCACCCTAATCTATCGGGCCACCCTATCTGTCGCACCAACCAGGGGTCGCGCGACCTGCGGCTATGCCACACTTGGTGGACTTCGCAAATCAGCGCCCGCTCGGTGCCCGTTGAAGTCGGGGGGATGTCGGTGAACCGGTCACGACAGCGCGTCCCGATGGTCACCTGCGCGATTACCGCGGGGCTGCTGTGCTCGGCAGCGGGTCTGGCGTTCCCGGCGCCGGGGGGCGCCGACCCGGGCGGGCCCGGACTGGCCGGCGGGGAGAACGCCCGGCGCTCCGGCCCACCGGATGACAGTGACGATTCCCCGGTGGTCCGGCCGCGCAGCAGAGGGTCCGCGCAGGGCGGCGGTGCAGACACCGCGGCGCCTCCCGATGGACCGTGCCAGTGGTGGTGCCCCGACTCGATCCGGTTCCCCGGCGGGTCGAGCAACCACAATTTCGGGCTTATCGACCCGATCTCGGCCGCCGCGACACCGGTGGTGCCGGTGCCGATCTTGCGCGGCGGGGTT
>CAYPTG010000152.1:2858-6097 GCA_964413455.1 uncultured Mycobacterium sp.
CCGGCAGAGCCGAAGCGGTCCGGTTGGGCTACCCGGAAGAACTGAGGAATGCCGACCTGACCACTGTCGCCGCGACGGCGCTACCCGGTTTGGCGGCGATGGCCGGGATGACCGCGCTCGGCGGGTTCCTCGGGTATCGCCAAGCCAAGGCCGGCTCCGCGTTGCGAGCGGGAGCCGACGGGTATGTCCGCTGACCCGAAGGTGACCCGGGCGGTCAACGACGTGCTGGCGCTGGCCCCGCGGCACGGAGAGGTGTCGGTGACCCGGCTGGTCCGGGCGGTGGGGGAAGAACGGGAGCGGGTCATCGAGGTCACCACGGCCCAACTGCCGTCGGGTGTCTGCGGTCAATGGCGAGAGTTCGCCGATCACGACGAATTCCTGATCCAGGACGGATTACCGGCCGTGGACCGCACGCTGGCTCACGAGCTCGGACATCTGGTGCTCGGCCATTCCGGCATCCCGGTCACCGAAGCCGCCAAGGAAGCCGTCGAGGTCGCCGGTGACGATCTGATCCGCTACATGCTCAACCAGCGCACCGGATGTATGGGGGTCGGCGGTGAAGACGTCGAGCAGCAGGCCGAGGATTTCGCCGCGCTGCTGCTCTATCGGCTGGGCCGGTTGCGCAGTGACCGCGCGTCGGTGGTCCAGGTCCGCCTCGGTGAGGCGTTTGGTTGATCGTCTGGATCATCGGCAGCCTGTTGGGCCTGGCCACCGGGCTCCGGCTGGGCTGGGCGCTGGTCCACCGGCTGTCGCTGGTCAACACCGCGATGATCGTGGCGCTGGGCAGCCTGACCGTGGTGGCCGCGCTGAACTGGCCGCCGTTGGCACTGCTCATCAACAGTGGGCTGGGTTGGCCCAACATCTCGGTGGGCTTGAGTCAGCTCGGTCTGGTGATGTCGGCGGCCGGAAGCTCGGTGATGATCACGTCGGTCGCATCCACCCGCAAGCCGGTGGTGACCCGCCGGGTGGCCATGCTGCAGTACGGCGTGGCGGCGGTGATCGCGACGGTCACCCTGGCGCTGTTCCTGATCTCCGAACGTCAACCCGAGATGGCGCCCAGGGAATACCTGGCCCGCAACCTGGGGGTGACCGGCGAGGTGGTCGACTGGCTGGTGCCGCTGATCTACGTCCTGGTGTCGCTGTCGGTGGTGGCCGGTGTGGGTCTGCGGCTGTCCACCCCCAGCCGGCGCGGTCGGGCGCTGCTGGTATTCAGCGTCGGGGTCACGATGGTGGTCGCCTCCAGCGGCTTCCTGCTCACCCGGGTGGTGGGACGCGGGCAGGCGGTGGCGGTGGGCGCGGCGTCGGTTCTGCTGCTGTGCGCCATGGCGGTCGTGGCCGCCGCGGCACTGCTGCCCACCGTTGAGGACTGGATCGGCGCGCGCCGCGAACTGCGGCTCATCGAACCACTGCGTCGGGAGATGGCTCGCCGGCATCCGAACGCCGGCATCGGAGTGCGGCCCCGCGGCCCGCTGGTCTTCCAGGTGGCAGAACGGCTGTCGCTGATCGCCGACTCGCTGTACCTGGAAAGCCAACGGGCAGAGTGCTCTTCGACGGCCGAGGAGCCGGCCGAGGTGCCGGCCGGGGTCAGCGCGGACGAACAGGCCCGCGCTGTCGCCTTGTGGATCTCGGCGGGTCGCGACGAGGGCAGGTTTCCCGGCAACAGCTGGCTGCGGCAACCGGAGAACGTCCCGGATCGGGATTGGATCTTGGAGATCGCCCGGCAGTACCGGAACGAGACCACCTAGTTAGTCCGCCAGGTTCTCCCGGCGACGCAGCTCGTCGACCTTCGCCACGAGGTCCTGCTGGGATTCCGGAGACAGACCGACGGTCCGCGAGGCGATCCGGCGGACACCTTCGTCGCGCATGTTGGCCAGCCAGGTCAATTCCTGGTCGAGCTTCTCGTAGTACACGTCGTTGGTGAAGTACTCCGGCTTGATCCGGAAGAAGTTGGCCAGCGCGGTCATCGTCGTCGATGACGGGTTGGTGCGGTTACCGGAGCGCAGCTGCGACAGATAAGGCGCGGACATGGTGACGCCCTCGGCCTTCAGCGCCGCGATGACTTCGGCAGAAGTGTGCGGTCCGCGACCGGGCGGATAGACGGTCTCGAACAGACGGTTGAGTCGTGCGGAAAACGTTGTGCTCATTTTCAGGCCTCCAGCGCTATCACAGTGTGAGCATGCCCCTCTTCATATTTGCTGACCAATGTACAACCTCGGTCGCGCAACAACCAAGTGCAAACATCCGACGATGGGCGGCGCAGGACGGGGGACTTCTGTGCGGCGACTAGCACTAGATTACCGAAAATTGCAGGTCGGCGCAGATCGATGCGGGTAGATCCACCCGAGTTTGAGTGACACCAATCACATAACCCCCTGGTGGTGTTAGTTACGGCACCCGATCGGGGTATGTGCGTCCGGCGGCACCGGGTAGTTACCGGCAATTGCCCGTTGTTGCCGCCCGGAATCACAAACCCTTTGCTCCATCTGTGAGAATGCCTCAGCTTGCACTTAGGTCACGCTTAGATGAGCCGAGGGTCTGGCAGGTGCCGGGGGAATATTACGCGGCCAGCAGCATCGCCAGGATGGCGGTGTCCGGGTGGCTGATCGGATCCACGCCGACCCGGCTCACCATGTTGGTCACCGTCCCGTCGGCCTCGGCCTCCACCCAGGCCGCACGATGCTCCAGGCCCAGATGCGGCAGCCCGGGAAGCAGCACGCAGCCGGATGCGGCCCCTGAGCATTCCGGCAGCGACGGGGTGGTTTCCGAGGGCGGGTGCAGCATCATCAGTGCCGGGGGCAGCTTGGCCGCGAAATGCCCGGGCGGCACCGCGGAGTCGCCGACCACGGTGCCCTCGGCGAGCACCAGTCCGACCGTGCCGGGCTGGGGCTTCTCCGGGAGTTCTTCGCGCACACCGAAAATCGTTGTGGTGGATAGCAGCCCGGGCAGTGAGGCCACCCGGACCGCCATCGTCAGCAGTTGCGCCCATTCCTTGGTGGAGTCCGGCCAACGCCCGGACACCACAAACCCTTTCAGCGAACCCCGGGCGTGAAACGGGGCGATCTCCACGGATCGGCCTGAGCTGTGGTCCATCTCGCCTCCGCAACACTCGATATGTCAGCGCGACACGACTGCGGGTCGGTTCGCAACAGCATGGGGCACACCGGCATTGGCACGCAAGAGGACAGGGGTTGACGGCGACGCAAAGGGCACGACGGAGGAACGCAGCATGAGCGAACCGT
>CAYPTG010000153.1:0-6039 GCA_964413455.1 uncultured Mycobacterium sp.
GCCTCCGGCCGGCGCCTACCCGCCGCCCCCGCCCGGCGCCTATCCGCCGCCTGGGGCCTACCCGCCGCCCGGCGCCTACCCGCATCCCGGTGCCTATCCGCCGCCCGGCTTCGCCCGCCCGGCCTTCAGCATCCGCGAAGGACTGTCCTGGGCCTGGAACAAGTTCACCAAGAACGCCGTCCCGCTGCTGGTCGGGACGCTGGTGCTGGCCGGTGTTCCGTTGCTGCTGGGGCTGGCTTCCCAGTGGGTGCTCGGGCTGATTTCGCCGGAGACCATCACCGCCTACGACACCGGCGACGACATCGTCGAAATGACCTCTCGCACCCTGACCGGGCCGGGCATCGCCGTCATGGGGCTGGGCTGGCTGGTGATGACGTTCGTCGGCGCGGCGATCGCGGCGGCCTACTTCGCCGCGCTACTGGATATCGCCGACGGTCACCGGGTGACCATCGGGTCGTTCTTCCGGCCGCGCAACGTGGTCGCGGTCGTCATCGCGACCTTCCTGGTGAGCCTGCTGATGATGCTCATCAACGTGATCACCCTTTTCGTGATGGGACTGTTCGCCAGCGTCAGCCCGGTGCTCGGGGTGCTGGTCTCGATGGTGCTGGCGCTGCCCGGGCTGGTGCTCGGGCTGTTCGCGCTGTTCACCACGGTGGCCATCGTGGATCGCAACCTGTCGCCGATCGCCGGCATCAAGGAGAGCTTCCGGGTCACCAGGGCGCACTTCACCCAGGTGCTGCTGGTCTGGTTGGCCAGTGCGGCCATCCTGTTGGTCGGGGCGCTGACCTGCGGGGTGGGCCTGCTGGTGGCCGTCCCGATCACCTACCTGCTGCTGGTCTACACCTACCGCAAGCTCACCGGTGGCGCGGTGGCGCCGGTGACCGCCTGAGTGATGGCTGACTCCCACGCCGGGCAGGGTTTCGCCACCCGGGCGATCCACGCCGGCTACCGCCCCGACCCGGCCACCGGGGCGGTCAACGTCCCGATCTACGCCACCAGCACGTTCGCCCAAGACGGGGTGGGCGGCCTGCGCGGCGGCTTCGAGTACGCCCGCACCGGCAACCCCACCCGGGCCGCGCTGGAGGCGGTGCTGGCTGCGGTCGAGGACGGCCGACTTGGCCGGGCATTCAGCTCCGGGATGGCGGCCAGTGACTGCGCGCTGCGCGCGGTTCTGCGCCCCGGTGACCACATCGTCATTCCCGACGACGCCTACGGCGGCACCTTCCGGCTGATCGACAAGGTGTTCCGGCAGTGGGGCATTCAGGACACCGCGGTGCCGCTGGCCGACCTCGACGCCGTCGCGGCGGCGATCACCCCTGACACCCGGCTGATCTGGATCGAGACACCCACCAACCCGCTGCTGACCGTCGCCGACATCGCCGCGATCTCCGAGCTGGGCCGCGCCGCCGGGGCAAAAGTGTTGGTGGACAATACCTTTGCCTCCCCGGCGCTACAGCAGCCGCTGTGCTTGGGGGCCGACATCGTGCTGCATTCGACGACCAAATACATCGGCGGGCATTCCGATGTGGTCGGCGGTGCACTGGTCACCGACGACGAGGAGCTGGACGCCGCGTTCGCGTTCATGCAGAACGGCGCCGGTGCGGTGCCGGGGCCGTTCGACGCCTACCTGACGATGCGCGGCATCAAGACCCTGGACCTGCGGATGCAGCGGCACAGCGAGAACGCCGCCCGGATCGCCGAGACGCTGGTCGAACACCCGGCGGTCAGCCAGGTGCTCTACCCCGGCTTGCCCGAGCACCCCGGGCATGCGGTGGCCGCCCGCCAGATGAGGGCCTTCGGTGGCATGGTGTCGGTGCGGATGGCCGGCGGTGCCGCGGCCGCACGCGAATTCTGTTCCCGGACACAGATCTTCATCCTCGCCGAGTCGCTCGGCGGGGTGGAGTCGCTGATCGAGCATCCCGGCGCGATGACGCACGCTTCGACGGTCGGGTCTCAGCTCGAGGTGCCCGACGACCTGGTGCGGCTGTCGGTGGGCATCGAAGACCCGGCCGATTTGGTGGCCGACGTGCAGCAGGCTTTGACGGTCGGGTGACGATGCGGCGCAGCGTAGTGAGCCGCTGAGGAGCCCGGCCCATAGGCCTCAGCTGAACCCGTCCAGTAGCGCGGCCAGCGTCAGCGACAGGTTGACCTCGGCGGTGTCCTCACTGTCCACCCAGTCGCCGCCGATGATCTCCTGGGAGCGTTCGTCGACGAACGCGATGCCGGCCTCGTTGAGCAGCAGCACCGCCCCGATCTCCCCGCTGCCGTGCAGCAGCCCGACGATCGCGGCGGTCACCGGGCTGGGCCGGCGCTTCTCGAACAGCGCCCCGATCAGCTCCGAGCGGGCGATCGCAACCCGGCCGCGGTTTTTCGCCGGCCAACGATAGTGGTTGCGGCGCAACCGATGTGCGGTCAACTGAACCTGATGGAGCTGCCCGGTGCGCAGCAGTTGGTCGAGCACCTGGTCCTCGGCGTGCTTGCCGATCGCCACCACGGCGTCGGCCGGGGTGATCGGCCGCTGTTCCAGCAGTGCCAGAGCCGGGCGCACCGACGGGTCCAGCGGCACCCCGCCGGCCAGCGCCACCAGATGCCCCGCCGGCAGATCCTCGTGCGGCAGTGTGGGCCGTACCCGGCGGTCCAGGGCCAGATCCAGGATCAGCGCGCCGGCCAGTACCCGGCCCAGCTTCACCGAATCCAGCAGCGGCTGCTCCTCGGGGTTGTCGAGCAGTAAGAGCAGCAGATCTTCGGAGATGCGTGCCATGAGCGGTGACGTCCCGCCGCAGCCGGGTTAAGAGTGGTACGGCTCGGCGCTGACCAGGGTCACCTTGACGGTGTTGCCGCTGGGCACGGTGTAGCTGCGGGTTTCACCGACCTTCGCCGACAGCAGCGCCGCACCCAGCGGTGAGTTCGGCGAGTAGACCTCAAGCTTGCCGTCGCTGATGATCTCCTGACGGGTGGCGATCAGGAACGTCTCGGTATCCGATTCGTCGCCGTCGTAGTACACCTTGACCACCGAGCCGGGCAGCGCGACACCGGACTGCTTGGGCGCCTCGCCCACCTTCGCGGTGTTCAGCAGCTCCTGCAGCTGGCGGATGCGGGCCTCTTCCTGGCCCTGCTGCTCGCGGGCGGCGTGGTATCCGCCGTTTTCCCGCAGATCTCCCTCTTCGCGCCGGTCGTTGATTTCGGCGGCGATGATCGGACGGTTCGCGATCAACTGGTCCAGCTCGGCCTTGAGCCGGTCGTAGGACTCCTGCGTCAGCCAGACCACCTGGTTGTCGGTCATCTCGTCGCGCTCCTTGGTCTTAAATGTCCGCGATGATCGCGGTGTGCGGACGGCCCCGCGGTCCTTGCCACCCCCGTGCCGCGAGTCAACCCCGCTAATGAAGCAATACACGGCTCCTATGCAGGAACCGTGTACCTGGCAAGTGTATCAGTCGAGCCGACGATGCCGGCGCGTGAGCGCCGGAGGAGGAGCGAGACAATAGGGGTCAGTCAGCTCCGGTGACGTTGACTGTGCGTTCAGAGCGAAGATTTTCCCGATTTCACGCCCTGGGCGCACAGTCGAGAGCGGCGTCCTTAGCCCGCCACCAGATACGGCGGGACGGTGGTGCCGCACCCGTAGATGTCACCGACGTAGGGCCGGCGGTAGGACTTCACCTCGGTGGTCACCTGCACAGTCCGGGCCTTCGCCGGGCCGACGAGCACCTCGCGCCGCCCGGTTTCCGCGCCGTCGCGGGACTTGGCCCGCACGATGCACACCACCGGGACCGCGGGGTCCTTTCGGGTCACGCTGATCGTGACCGACACCGTCTGGTCGTCGAGGACGTCGTAGGCGCCCATCTTGCCCTCGACGTCGTTGCGCTCGAAGCGTTGATAGAGCAGCACCGCCACCCCAACCAGGGCCAGGATGGCCAGCACCTGGAGTAGCAATACCAGCCGACGGCGGGTCGACGCGGGCATGGTCGCCCGGCCGTACCGGGACTCCGGCCGCTGCCGGCCCGCAGGTGTCTCGGTCATGGTTGCAGTGTGCCAAATATGGCAGGCCGGCACCCGACTCGATTGCGGGTAGCACCACCCCGGGTGCGACGATGGGGACCATCACTCCAGCGACACGAGTAGCAGAGGGGCACGTGACCGAACTTCGGTTGATGGCGATCCACGCCCATCCGGACGACGAGTCCAGCAAGGGCGCGGCCACCATGGCGCGTTACGCCGACGAAGGCCACCGGGTGCTGGTGGTCACCCTCACCGGCGGCGAGCGCGGTGACATCCTCAACCCGGCGATGGACCGCCCGGACGTGCACGGCCGGATCGCCGAGGTCCGCCGCGACGAGATGGCCAGGGCCGCGGAGATACTCGGCGTCGAGCATCGCTGGCTGGGCTACGTCGACTCCGGCCTGCCCGAGGGCGACCCGCCGCCCCCGCTGCCCGACGGCTGCTTCGCGCTGCTGCCGCTAGACGAACCGGTGGCCCGGCTGGTGGGGCTGATCCGGGAGTTCCGTCCGCACGTGCTGACCACCTACGACGAGAACGGCGGATATCCGCACCCGGATCACATTCGCTGCCACCAGGTTTCGATCGCAGCGTTCGAGGAGGCCGCCGACCCGGCGCGGTATCCCGAGGCCGGCGACCCATGGTCGGTGAGCAAGCTGTACTACATCCACGGGTTCCTCCGTCAGCGCATGCAACTGCTGCAGGACGAGTTCGCCAAAAACGGCCAGGAAGGCCCGTTCGCCCGTTGGCTGGACCAGTGGGACCCCGACCACGACCTGTTCGCCAAGCGGGTGACCACCCGGGTGCCCTGCGCACCGTATTTCGGCCGCCGCGACGACGCGCTGCGCGCACACGCCACCCAGATCGACCCGGACGGGTTCTTCTTCGCCACCCCGCTGGAATGGCAGCAGCGGCTATGGCCCACCGAGGAGTTCGAGCTGGCCCGCTCCCGGGTGCCGGTGGTACTGCCCGAGGACGACCTGTTCGCCGGAATCGAGGTATTGCAATGAACTATCCGCTGATCGTGCTGCTGGCCGACGGCCCGAACAACACCGGCCCGGACTTCGGCAAGGCCAGCCCGGTCGGGCTGCTCATCATGGTGCTGCTGATGGTTGCCGTCTTCGCTTTGGTGTGGTCGATGAACCGGCACCTGCGCAAGGTGCGGGAGCATTTCGCCGACACCGCCGGCCAGAGCACCACCGAGGGTGCTGCCGACCAGACCTCGGCGGCCGACCGCGGAGAGTCCCCGGGTGAGCCCGGCCGGTAACGAGCTGGCCGGCGCCACCAGCCCCTATCTGCGCCAGCACGCCGACAACCCGGTGCACTGGAAGCAGTGGGCCCCCGAAGCGCTGGCCGAGGCGGCCCGCCGCGACGTGCCGATCCTGCTGTCGATCGGCTACGCCGCCTGCCACTGGTGCCACGTCATGGCGCACGAGAGCTTCGAGAACGAGCGTATCGCGGCGCAGATGAACGCCGGGTTCGTCAACATCAAGGTCGACCGCGAGGAGCGGCCCGACATCGACACCATCTACATGCAGGCGCTGCACCTCCTGGGCCAGCAGGGCGGCTGGCCGCTGACGATGTTCCTGACCCCCGACGGCGAGCCCTTCTGGGGCGGTACCTATTTCCCGCCCGAGCCCCGCTACGGCCGCGCCGGCCTGCCGCAGGTCCTGGAGCAGATCTCCCGCCTGTGGCGGCACGAGCGCCACAAGATCGACGGGAATCGCGCCGCGCTCGGCGATGCCATGCGACATCTCGCCAGGGCCGATCCCGGCGAGCTGCCAGAGCCCGGCCTGGCCCGGGCGGTCGGACGCGGACTGGCCCGGGAGCTCGACCCGGTGAACGGCGGACTGGGCGGCGCCCCCAAGTTTCCGCAGGCCCCCGCCATCGACCTGATCTGGCAGACGGCGCTCGCCACCGGCGACGTCCACCTGCGGCGGCAGGTCGAGCACGGGCTGGCACGGATGTGCCAGGGCGGCATCTACGACCATCTGGGCGGCGGGCTCGCCCGCTACAGCGTCGACGAGCGCTGGCTGGTGCCGCACT
>CAYPTG010000154.1:0-6028 GCA_964413455.1 uncultured Mycobacterium sp.
TTGGTGAACAACAGGATCGCCGTCGAGACCCCCGCGTACGGCCGGAACACCCCCGAAGGGAGTTTCACGATGCCGTCGAGTTTCTGATCCTCCACCAGCGTGCGACGAAGTTCCTTGTGCGCCTTGGACGATCCGAACAGCACGCCGTCGGGCACGATCACCGCCGCCCGCCCGCCTGGCTTGAGCAACTTCAGGAACAGCGCCACGAACAGCAGCTCGGTCTTCTTGGTCTTGACCATCCGCTGCAAGTCCTTGGACGTCGCCTCGTAGTCCAGCGAGCCGGAGAACGGCGGGTTGGCCAGGATCAGGGTGAACCTTTCGGCGTCCTCGCTGGCACCTTCCGACAGCGAGTCCCGGTAGCGGATGTCGGGTGCCTCGATGCCGTGCATCAGCATGTTCATACTGGCGATCCGCAGCATGGTGTTGTCGAAGTCGTAGCCGTGGAACATGCTGGCGTGGAAGTGCTTTCGTTGTGCGGCGTCGGTCAGCACCGACGGGTGCTGCTCGCGCAGGTACTCCGACGCGGCTACCAGGAAGCCGGCCGTCCCGCATGCCGGGTCGCAGATCTCGTCGGTCGGGGCCGGGGCGGTCATCTGGACCATCAACTCGATGATGTGCCGCGGGGTGCGGAACTGGCCGTTGACCCCGGCGCTGGCGATCTTGGAGAGTAGGTACTCGTAGAGATCGCCGTTGGTGTCGCGGTCCGACATCGGGATGTCGTCGAGCAGGTCGACCACCCGGGACAGCAGCTGCGGGGTGGGGATGGTGAACCGGGCGTCCTTCATGTGCTCGCCGTAGGTCGAGCCGTCGCCGCCCAGGGTCCGCAGGAACGGGAACACCTTCTGCCCGACGGTGGCGAACATGACCGCCGGTTCCTCGTTCTTGAACCGCGACCACCGCAGGTCCTGCTGGTCGGGTCCGAACCGCAGGCCTTCGGCCTTGCCGGTCACCCGGGCCTTGCGTTCGGTGAGGGTCTCCAGGTCGTCCAGGCGGCGGATGAATAGCAGGTAGGTGATCTGTTCGATGACCTCCAGCGGGTTGGAGATACCCCCGGACCAGAAGGCGTCCCAGACCCGGTCGACCTTGCTCTTCAACTCACCGGTGATCACGGGCGCGTCCCCCTCAACTCATTGTCTGGCCTGAACGGAACTGTATATAGGCGAGGGGCGACAGATTTGGAACTACTGCTCGCGCGCGTGCGTAGTAATCAGGTCCAGACCGGGGGTGCCTGCAAATATCCGATCGTGCGACACCAGGGGTACGCCGAGACGGAGGGCAGTGGCCGCAATCCAGCGGTCACCGTCGTGGAGCTTGTCACCCAACGCATGGCCCATGTGCCTACATGCCACGCGCAGCCTGGCGCAGGTACGAATCATGGCATCGTCTGGCTGAACGACAGTGAGCTCAGCGATCCGGCGGTCCAGTCGACGGCGTCTCAGATCTCCCCAGTTAGCCTGCAAAGCTCCGTAACGAAGTTCCATCACAGTGTGAAACGAGAGCAAAACAGGTCGCGATCCGATCAACACCCGATATAAGTCGGCCTGCGGATTAGGTCGACCGTCGAATAGCCAGCTGATTATCATCGTGTCCACAACCAGGCCCACCGGCTCGGTCATGCGTCGGCCAACGCCTCCTGAAAGGCGGCCCAGTCCTCGTCCGGCACGTCAGCAATCGCCAGCACATCGCGTGGCGGTAAGGGTCGGGCGCGCTTGAGCGCCTCGTCGGGTCGGTACACCCGCATCGTCGGCTCTTCTGACGGCTCAGCGCTAGACACAGCCCTAGTCTACGGGTGAGGTTGATTAACCGGCCCGCAACTGGCGCTACCCGAACGCCCGCCCCTGCTCCCGGTCCAGCTCGGTCACCGACTTGTTGCGCAGCACAAAGACATACACGAACAGCGAGACCGCGATCACGGCGGTGACGTAGGCGATGAACCACGGCACATGGCCGGCGCCCTTGGCGGCCTGGTAGATCAGCGGGGCGGTCCCGCCGAATGCGGAGTTGGCCAGCGCGTAGCCGAGCCCGACCCCCAGTGCCCGCACGTTGGACGGGAACAGCTCGGCCTTCACGATCGCGTTGATCGAGGTGTAGCCGGTCAGGATCACATACCCCACGCACACCAGGGTCAGCGCCGCGGCCGCCGAGCTGGCCTTGGGCAGGAACGTGATCAGGATGTAGGTGTAGAACAGCGCGCACACCCCGAAGAACACCAGCACCGGTTTGCGGCCCACCTTGTCGCTGATCCACCCGCCGATCGGCTGGATCGCCATCAGGAACGTCAAGCCGATCAGGTTGATCCAGGTCGGTGTCATACCGCGATCGGCGAAGGTGCTCTTGACGATCACCGGCGCGTTGACGCTGTAGGTGTAGAACGCGATGGTTCCGCCAATGGTGACGCCGAAGCAGGTCAGCAGCGCCCGCCAGTGGTGGCGGAATAGGTTTCGCAGCGAGCCGGACTCGTGGTCCTCCCCAAGCCGCACCGCCTCGAGTTGCTCGGGGCTCAGCGACTCGTCCATGCTGCGGCGCAGCCAAAACACCACCACCGCCGCGATGCCGCCGATCAAAAAGGCTATCCGCCAACCGAATTCCTCGATCTGTTCCTTATCGAGGAAGGTTTGCATCACCAGCAGGGTGAGCTGAGCCAGAACGTGCCCACCGACCAGAGTCACGTACTGAAACGACGAGAAGAAGCCGCGCCGCTCGCGGGTGGCGGCCTCGGACATGTACGTCGCCGATGTGCCGTATTCGCCGCCGGTGGCGAAGCCCTGCACCAGCCGGGCCAACACCAGGATGACCGCCGCCCAGACGCCGATGCTCTGCCGGCCCGGGGTCAGCGCGATGACCAGCGAGCACGCGGCCATCAACGACACGCTGAACGTCAGCGCCGCACGTCTGCCGTGCCGGTCGGCGTACCGGCCGAAAAACCACGAGCCCACCGGCCGCATCACGAAGGTGACCGCGAAGATGGCGTAGACGTACACCGTGGAGTTCTTGTCCGCCGAATCGAAGAACTTGCCCTCAAAGTACGTCGCGAACACGGTGTAGACGTACACGTCGTACCACTCGACGAGGTTGCCCGACGATCCGCGCAACGTGTTCAGGATCGCGCGGCGGGTGGCCGCACGGGACGAAACGGCGGTCTGGTCTGAGTTGTCCGGCATCGACCTAGGGTCGCAGATCTCGCGACGCCGTCACCACAGCCCCAGCACGTTCCCACCGATCCGGATGATGAACGCACTCACCACCGCAATGAAGAAGACGCGCACGAAGCCGGCACCGCGGGATACGGCCACCCGAGCGCCGACATATCCGCCGGCCAAATTGCACACGCCCATGATCAGGCCGACCTTCCACAGCACCGCGCCCTGCGGGACGAACAGGGCCAGCGCACCGAGGTTGGTAGCCCAGTTGGCCAGACGTGCCTTCGCCGAGGCCTCCAGGAAGGAGTATCCGAGCAGCCCGACGAGCGCGAACACCAGGAAGCTTCCGGTGCCCGGGCCCAGCGCACCGTCGTAGAAGCCGATGGCGAATCCGACCGCCAGCGCGGCGGCAAGATGCCGGCCGCCGGCGAACCGCAGCTGGGTCGCCTCGCCGAGGCTCGGCTTGAACAGCACGTAGGCGCCGACAACCACGAGTGCAACGAGCACAATCGGCTCGAATGCCGCGCGCGGGATATGGCTGGCCACCAGTGCGCCGCAGTATGACCCCGCGAAAGCCAGCACCATCATCGGCAGGAACGTCCGCGGGTCCGGCTTGATTCGCCGGTAGTACGTCGCCGAGCTGACGGTCGTGCCGCAGATCGAGGCCAGTTTGTTGGTGGCCAGAATTTGGGTGGGCGCGGCGTTTGGCAGCCCGACCAGCAGGGCGGGCAGCTGGATCAGCCCGCCCCCGCCGACCACCGCGTCCACGAACCCCGCCGCCACCCCGGCCAGCCCAAGCAGGGCCAACACAGTCAGCGTCGGGTCCTCCACCGGCCAGACTTTATCGGCAGGGCACAACGGTATCTTCCACAGCCATTATCGTATCCATATGTATCAAAACTTATGATTCCGTAGCAGTCTCCGCTGCGTTACGTCATAACAATGCATAATCGATGCCGTGGACACCCAGGCAATCCTCGATGCCGGTGAGACTCTGGCGACGGAGTTCAAGTCGGCTATCAACGACAAGGACCTGGCGCGCGCGGTCGCCTGCCTCGCAAACGGTGACGGCGGCGTGCTCCTTATTGGCGTCGAAGACGACGGGACCGTGGTCGGCGCTGCGCCTCGGCATGGCACCCACACCGATCCCGCCCGAGTTGCCGCGTACATACAAGCCAATACTGAGCCGGCCCTTACCGTCGATGTCAGTACCGAACTTGTCGGCAGCCATGAAATCATTCGGATCGACGTCCCCCGTGCGGACCCCGGCCCGATCGGAACCAAGCTCGGCGTTTTCACTAGGCGAGTGCTCGATACGACCGGAAAGCCGGCCTGCGTCCCCATGACAGCACACGAGATCGTCAGTATGGGCATGGTCATGCGGGGGCAGGACTTCGCCGCAGCAGTTGCCCGCGGCGCAGTCCCCGATGACTTGGACTCCAACGAATTTGACCGCTTCCGCGACCTTTGTCGAGCCGCCGGTGACGACCTGGGAGGACTTTCCGACGCCGACATACTTCGAGCCCTCGGACTCGTTCCGCTCAACGATCCGTTGAGCCTCGGAGCAGTTCTATTGTTCGGCACGGAAGAGGCCGTGCGCCGGTGGGTTCCCAATGCGGAGTTTCTGTTTCAGGATCTTCGCCCAGGTGATACGTCTGCCAACGTCCGCGTCGTTGCTCCGCTGCTACGCGCCGCCGAAGCCTTGGGTGCCCTCATCGACCTGCGCAACAGTGCTACCGAACTCATGGCGGGCATGCATCGCGTAGAGATTTCGCTCATCCCCTCCGTGACACGCCGAGAAGCGGTCGCGAATGCTTTGGTGCACCGCGATTACGCGGCACTCGGACCCACAACTGTGCAAATCACCGCCACCGAATTCGTTGTGTCCAACCCAGGCGGCTTCCCGCCCGGCGTAACAACCGCGAACATCCTTGACCAGTCCCGCCCCCGAAGTCCGATACTGGCCGCCGCATTCAAGCGGGCCGGCCTCGTCGAACGCAAGGGTAAGGGCGTCAATGACATGTTCGAGCAGCAACTGCGCGCCGGTCGCGACGTCCCCGACTATTCTCGAAGCAATTCAGAGTCAGTCGTGGTCACGGTGCCTCTCGGAAATGCCGACCTCGACTTGGTGAGATTTCTCTTGACCTGGGAGAATCAGCGCCAGCAGCCACTGAGTCTGGATGAGCTGCGCCTGGTCCACGAAGTGAAATCGTCGGGGTCTGCCACAAGCCCTGAAGTCGCCGAGGCACTCAATCTGATTCCGGCGACGACGAAGAGCCTCCTCGGCCGGCTCGTCGAAGTAGGGATCTTGGAAGCTCGTGGGGTGGGACGAAGCCGCAAGTTCCATCTCACCGCACGCTTCTACGACTTGGCGCAAGACCGCAATGCCTACGTCCGTATCAAAGGGGCTGACCCCCTCCAACAGGAGCGGATGATCCTCGATTACGTCAGCGCCTACGGATCAATTACTCGGAACCAGGCCGCCCAGCTCTGCCAGACAACTCCGGTACAAGCGCGGGCGACGTTGAAACGAATGGTCGACGACGGCCGCCTGGCTCTCCAGGGAGAACGCCGCGGAGCCCGCTACATACTCACCAACCTCTAGGCCCGCTACGTGGTCACGGGGACTTAACGTCGAAAGTCCCTGGCCACCCCAAACACAAAGGTCACGACCTCCTTCGAGTTCGTGACCTCAATGCTGTCAGTTCATAGAACTGCTCACGGTGGGCGAAGGGGTGTCTGAGTTCACGACATAGGTGACACATGAGTCGCGACATCGGTGACACCGGGATGAACTGTTGATGAGTCGGGTCATAGGTGACAGTCATGGTCCATGTCCAAAGCCCGCGTCGTGGTCCTTGAAGTCGTCTCCGGAAACCTGTCTGTGA
>CAYPTG010000155.1:0-5998 GCA_964413455.1 uncultured Mycobacterium sp.
TCGGGCGTGCTGAACTCGTCGGCGGCCGCGCGCGCCAGGGCGGCACCGGCGTAGTTCAGCTCATAGGCCAGCTCCTCCATGCCGTAGTCCGACAGCGAGATCGCGTTGGCGTTGAACGTGTTGGTCTCCAGGATGTCCGCCCCGGCCTGCAGATACTCCCGGTGGATTCCCTCGATGATCTGCGGCTGCGTCAGGTTGAGCAGGTCGTTGTTGCCCACCAGGTCACTGGGCCAGTCCTTGAACCGCTGGCCGCGGTAGCCGGCCTCATCGGGCCGATCCCGCTGGATCGCCGTGCCCATCGCGCCGTCAATCACCATGATCCGCTGGCGCAACGTCGCGGTCAGCTCATCGGTGCAGTCGGGACGGATATTCGGCGCGAAAGCAGTCGACGGGGCAGATGGGGCAACAGTCACGGTGCGCTCCTTCCTCAACGGAAGGCGTCCTTAAACTCTGCCGAGCGTGGCGGATACCCGAGGAACCCCGAACAGCCGTTGCAACGCCTCTCGACTTGAGAAAGTCTACGTCGGCACGGTCTAGGCTGAACGGGTGACATCGTGGGATCACGGGGGCGGCGTCAAAGGCGGTCAGGGCGGCCTCGACCTGCCCGAGCTGCACAACGCGATCGTGGTGGCCGCGTTCGAGGGCTGGAACGACGCCGGCGACGCAGCCAGCGATGCACTGGAGCATCTCGACGCCATCTGGGAGGCCCAGCCGATCGTCGAGATCGACGACGAGGCCTACTACGACTACCAGGTCAACCGCCCGGTGATCCGGCAAATCGACGGGGTTACCCGGGAGCTGATCTGGCCGGCGATGCAGATCTCCTACTGCCGCCCGCCCGGTGCCGAGCGCGACGTCGTGCTGATGCACGGGGTGGAGCCCAACATGCGCTGGCGCAGCTTCTGCGCCGAGCTGCTGGCCATCGTCGACAAACTCAACGTGGACACCGTCGTGATCCTGGGTGCGCTGTTCGCCGACACCCCGCACACCCGCCCGGTGCCGGTGTCCGGTGCCGCCTACTCCGCCGAATCGGCGAGTTCGTTCGGCCTGCAGGAGTCGCGCTATGAGGGCCCGACCGGGATCGCCGGGGTGTTCCAGGACGCCTGCGTGTCGGCTGGGATTCCGTCGGTGACGTTCTGGGCGGCGGTCCCGCATTACGTCTCCCAGCCGCCCAACCCCAAGGCGGCCGTGGCGCTGCTGCGCCGGGTCGAGGACGTCCTCGATATCGAGGTGCCGCTGGGTGATCTGCCGGCCCAGGCCGAGGAATGGGAGGAGGCGGTCAGCGAGATGACCGCCGAGGACGAGGAGATGGCCGAGTACGTCGCCAGCCTGGAACAGCGCGGGGACGCCGAAGTCGACGTCAACGAGGCGATGTCCAAGGTCGACGGCGACACCCTGGCCGCCGAGTTCGAACGCTATCTGCGCCGCCGTGGGCGCTAACGCAGGCTTCGATCCTCGGGAGCGGCCCATCCCGCCGATGAGCTCCGACGAACACGCCACCCTGGCGGGTTGGCTGGACTTCTACCGGGCGACGCTGGCACTGAAGTGCGACGGTCTCGATGACGCACAGTTGCGTCTCGCCTCGGTGCCGCCGTCGGGGATGACTCTGCTCGGTTTGGTACAGCACCTCGCGGAGGTGGAACGGCACTGGTTCCGACGGGTGCTCACCGGTGAGGATGCCCCACCGATCTTCAGCCCTGGGAGTCATCCAGACGGGCACGCCAATGGGTTCGATGTCACCGAACAGTCGACGCTGGATGTTGCGATCGGGGCGTGGGAGACGGAGATCGAGCAGGCGCGCACCAACTGTGCCGAGCACTGCCTGGATGACACCAGCCCGTTCATGGGCGGCGAGGTGAGCCTGCGTTGGATCTACAGCCACATGATCGCGGAATACGCGCGCCACTGCGGGCATGCCGACCTCATCCGCGAGCGCATCGACGGAGCAACCGGAGTCTGAACTCCTCCCTCAGCTGACCTTGGTCAGCTTCGGCGGCTGCCAACGGCCGTCCAGCGCTTCATCTTTGGGCCAGTACAGCCGCATGACGACGGTGAAGGGCCCCGGCGGGGCGGGCAGCCAGTTAGGTTGCTTGTCGGAACCCGGCGGGCTGTTCTGCACGTAGATAGTGAGGCCGCCGTCGGCGTTCCTGGTCAGGTTCGGCAGCATCGCCGAGTTGATCAGATATCGGTTGATCGGGTTGTCCACCAGCTGGCTTTCCGGCAGCTGGTACATGGTCACCGACCAGAAGGAGTTCACCGGCGGTAGCTGGTCGGCGCCGAAGGTCAGGGTGTATTTGTTCTCCCCGCTCAGCTTCGCCCCGTCGGCGTCGGTGGTGAGCACCGGGTAGATGGCTTCCTGCTTGGAGTTGCCGTAGATACCGATCACCGCGGCGGCCATCCGGTACAGGTAGTTGTCGCCGAGCTGTTCCCGGGAGCCGTAGAAGTCAGCCGAGGTGACCTCGCCGGTGTCGATCTTGTCCTTCTTGAACGTGTTGAACTCCGACCAGGCATCGGCCATCCCGGCCTTGAACGCCTTCTGCATCTCCGGGCTGAGCTTCTCGGAGTTGAATGTGCCGTCGCCGGTTAGGCCGATCGCGGCGAACCGGGCCCGGATGTCCTTCTCCGTGGGCAGCACCGGGGCATAGCGCAGCTGGAAATCCAGCAGATCGAAGAACCGCAGCGAGGTCTTCTCGTCGTCCGGGCTCAGCGCCGTCGGCCAGTCGACCGCCTCCTGACGCGGCGGGTTTCGCTTCACGAACCGCGAGAGCGGCATGGCTTTGAAGCCGCCCTGGATTTTGGTGACGTTGGCCAGATCGTCGGCGCCCAGCAACTGGGTGCGGTAGATGACCAGCGCGAAGTCGGTGTCGGACCGGATCACCTCGCTGACGCCCTCGGGCTTGTCGCCGGTCCAGCCCGGCCCGGCCAGCAGATAGACACCGCCGTCGTTGCCGGTGGCCCGGCTGCCGAGGTAACCGAAGTTGTAGGTGTAACCGTCGACGAACTGCAGCGAGTAATAGCGGTCCTTGTCGACCGGCGGTACCAGCAGCACCAGCGGTTCCGAGCGCAAGTCCGCCCCCAGCATCGAGTACGGAGTGTCCGAGTTGGGCGTCTGGACGGTGGTGTCAGACGGCGTGAAAACCCTTGCCGCGCTGTGCACTTCGTTCCACGATCCCTTGTATTCCGGGCTGGCGGTATTGACGAAGTAGGAGTACTGGACCCGGTAGCTATCGACCATCGGGAAGCCATAGATGTAGGCGTCCTTGGCGATCTCCCTGGCCTCGTCGACGCTCACCGGCCCGCTGGGCACCGACGGGGCGGCCTTGGTCTGGGTCGGTTTGGTCTGGGTGGCGGTGCCGCACCCGCTCAGCGCCAGCAACGCCATCAGCAATGCGACGACGATCGTTGTCCGTTTCCGCATAGCCGACCAAGCTACTGGATAACGCTGGCCGCTGGCTGACCGCTACAGCGACACCCCCAGCAGGGCGTCGACAGCGGTGGCCACCTGACTAGGTGCCGCGGCATCGCTGCCACCGTAGTCCAGCGCGTCGGTCACCCAACCGTCAACGGCGGCAAGTGCTTTCGGGGTGTCCAGGTCGTCGGCCAGATACCGGCGCAGCCGGCCGATCAGGTTGGCGGCGTCCGGGCCGGACGGCAAACCGGTCGCGGTGCGCCAGCGCTGCAGCCTTTCGGTGGCCTCAGCCAGAACCTCATCACTCCAGAACCGGTCGCTGCGATAGTGCCCGGCCAGCAGGCCAAGCCGGATCGCGGACGGGTCCACTCCGGCGGCGCGCAGCTGGGACACCAACACCAGGTTGCCCCGGCTCTTGGACATCTTGTGGCCGTCCCAGCCGATCATCCCGGCGTGCACGTAGTGACGGGCAAATCGGCGCTGACCGGTCATGCATTCGGCATGCGCGGCGGAGAACTCGTGGTGCGGGAAGATCAGGTCGCTGCCGCCGCCCTGGACGTCGAACCCGAAACCGATGCGGCTCAACGCAATCGCAGCGCACTCGACGTGCCAACCGGGCCGTCCCGCACCGAACGGCGACGGCCAGCTCGGCTCGCCCGGCCGGCGCACCCGCCACAGCAGCGCGTCCAGCGGGTCGGCCTTGCCGGGCCGCTGCGGATCTCCGCCGCGTTCGGCGAACAGCGTCAGCATGGTGTCGCGGTCGTAGTTGGACTCGTAACCGAACGCGACGTCGGCCTCGGTTCGGAAGTACACGTCGGGGTACTCAGGGTCGTCGAGCACATACGCCGCGCCGCAGGCCAGCAGTTTCTCCACCATCTCGATGACCTCGTCGATGGCTTCGGTGGCCCCGACGTAGTCCTGCGGCGGGGCCACCCGCAGCGCGTGCATGTCCTCGCGAAACAGCTGGGTCTCCCGATCGCCGAGCTCTCGCCAGTCCACGCCGTCCCGGTCGGCGCGCTCGAACAGCGGGTCGTCGACGTCGGTGACGTTCTGCACGTAATGCACCCGATGCCCGTGGTCGCGCCACATCCGGTACACCAGGTCGAACGTCAGGTAGGTGGCGGCGTGCCCCAGGTGGGTGGCGTCATACGGGGTGATGCCGCAGACATACATGGTGGCGGTCGGCCCGGGCACGGTGGGGCGCACCGCGCGGTCGGCGCTGTCGTAGAGCCGAAGCTGCGGGCCTCGGCCGGGCAGTTCGGGGATGTCGGTCGACGGCCATGCCCGCATCTCAGCTGGCCTGCCACATCGCGTCGAGCAGCAGGTCGGCCAGGTCGGGCCGGCACATCAGCAGGTCGGGCAGGTAGGGGTCGGGCTGGTTGTAGAGCAGCGGCGAACCGTCCAGCCGGGTGGCGTGCAGCCCGGCTGCCTGCAGCACCCCGGCCGGCGCCGCGGAGTCCCATTCCCACTGCCCGCCGGCGTGGATGTAGGCGTCGGCATCACCGCGCAGCACGGCCATCGCCTTGGCGCCGGCCGAGCCGATCCGCAGGAATTCGATGTCCAGCCGGTCGGCCAGCAGCCACAGCACCGCCGGCGGGCGGTTGGAGCTGGCGGTGATCCGGATCGGTCCGCCGGTCGGGGCCGGCGGGGCGGTCGCGGTGTGGCTGGCGTGCACTTCGCCGAGCGCCGGCAATGCCACCGCGGCGTCGGTGATCCTGCCCTCCGATCCGTCGGCGCGCTGCCTCCCACCGGCTCCGCCGGTGCGTTGCCACAGCGCCACGTGCACCGCCCAATCGGTGCGCTGCGGCAAGGAGAACTCCCGGGTGCCGTCCAGCGGGTCGATGATCCACACCCGGTCAGCACCCAGCCGGCTGGCATCGTCGTCGGATTCCTCGGACAGCACCGCGTCACCGGGCCGTTCCTCGCGCAGCCGGCGCAGCAGCAGGGTGTTGGCCCGGATGTCGCCGGCGTCGCCCAGCGCGGGCGGGAAAGCGTGGCCGACCTCGTCGCGTACCGCCAGCAGCAGCCGTCCGGCCTCCTCAGCCAGATCGGCGGCCAATTCGGCATCGCTGTGACCCACGGTGCCAGTATTGCCGACCCGGACCGGGTTGTCGGCACGGCCTCCCTGCCTCTTGCCCCGCCTCCCTGCCGGCTAGCCGGGCGACGATGCGGCGCAGCCCAGCGCCCCGCTGAGCCCCCCGGCAATCGGGCCTAGAACGGCGGCCAGGGCAGCGGCCGGCGGGCGTTGGGGCCGGGCATCAGCGGGTGTTCGATCAGCCCCTGGACCCGACGGCGCAGCGCGGAGAGCTCCTCAGCGGTGATGTGCACACCCAGCTCGGCGCCCAGCGGTCCGGCCAGCTGGGAGTCGAGTTCGCCCAGCGCGCAGACGGTTTCGTCGTCGACCGGCTCCCCGGCCCACCCCCACAGCACGGTGCGGAGCTTGTTCTGCGCGTGCAGGCAGACGCCGTGGTCGATGCCGTACACCCGGCCGTCGGCGCCGGTCAGGATGTGTCCGCCCTTGCGGTCGGCGTTGTTGACGACGACGTCGAACACCGCCATCCGGCGCAGCCGCGGATCATCGGCGTGGGT
>CAYPTG010000156.1:0-5952 GCA_964413455.1 uncultured Mycobacterium sp.
CGCTGGCGGCCACCTCCGGCGCGAACGCCGCCGGGGCCATCGAGTCCAGCTCGTCGAGGAACCGGTCGACGGTGGCCGACTGGGCGGCCGGATCGGACACATGCGACTTCACCAGCTCGGCGGCCCGGTGCACCGACTCGCTGCCGAGGTCGCCACGCAGCTGGCGGACCATCTGCGAACGCAGCAGGGAAACCTGTTGTCCACCTTGGGCTTTGATGCGCTCGGACTCCACACCGCCCTGCACCCGCAGTTGCTCGGCGATGCGCACCGAATCGGCGCGGGCCTCCTCGACGATGTGCGCTCCCTCGGCCTTGCCCTCGGCGGCCCGCTGGGCGTGGAACTGGTCGGCCGCGTTGACCCGATCGGCGGCGGCATCGCTTTCGGCCAGTTGGGTACGCACCGCGTCTTTCTGGTTGGCCATCAGCTTGCGGACCGGCGGCGCCACATATTTGGCAATGATCCAAATGATGACGGCGAACCCGATGAGCTGTCCGATGAAGGTTGACAAGGGTGTTTCAGCTTTCCGGAGCGTTGTAGGTGTAATCCGACGACGTAGTCGGATAGTCCGACACGGTCGTGGTGTAGTCCGACGACGTGGTTGTCGTGTACTCCGAGGACGTCGTGTAGTCCGAGGACGTGGACGTCGGGTAGCTCGACGCCCCGGAGACCGGGACACCCAGCACGCGGCTGGCCAAGGTCCCCGACAGGGTTTCCACCGAGGCCCGCAGGTTCGGGGCGATGGCGTCGCTCTGCGACTTGAGCTCGTCGTTGGCGCTCTGCACGGTGCCGGCGACGTCCTGGTTCGCCCGAGCCTTCATCCCGTCGACGACCTCGCGGCCTTCCGAGCGGGCGGCGTCCCGGATACCCGAGGCCTCCGAGCGCGCCGCTGCCAGCTCGGCGTTGAAGTCGGCGTCGGCGGCAGCTTCCAGGTCGGCTGCCCGGCGGTTGTCCGCTGCGGTCTGGGCGATCATCCGCTCGCGCTCCCCGAGCACCTTCTGGATCGGCGGCACGACGAACTTGGCGATCACGCCGAGCACCGTCAAGAAGATGGCCAGCACGAAGAAGAAGGTGCCGTTGGGGATGAGGAAATTGGAGGTACCGCCTTCTCCGCCCTCCGCAGCCGCCAACAGGGTTGTGCTCACGTCCCCCATGGCCGTCTAGGACGCGCCGGGCGTGGCGAACACGAACAGCGCCATGAACGCCAGGTTGATGAAGTAGGCCGCTTCCACCAGACCGACGGTGATGAAGAACGGGGTGAACAGCCGGCCCTGGGCCTCGGGCTGCCGGGCGATGCCGGAGATCAGGGCGTTACCGGCGATACCGTCGCCGATACCGGCGCCGATGGCGCCGCCGCCCAGGATGAGCCCGCCGCCGATCAAAGCGCCGGAAACGATAGTGGGATCCGCTGCCATTCCTTATTTCCTCCTTGATTGCTGGTAGGAGTCCTACCAGGTTGGGTGGTTCGTAGGTCGCGAAACGCCCGGTCTGGGACGTTCCAGTGGTGCGCTAGTGGTGCTCCTCATCCAGTTCCATGGACTGGCTGAAGTACAGGATCGTCAGCAGGGCGAAAATGAACGCCTGGATCAGGCCGACGAAGAGGTCGAAGGTCTTCCAGATCGCATTGGGCGCCCACTGGATGTACCACGGGAACAAGGCGATCAGGGACACCATGATGCCGCCGGCGAAGATGTTGCCGAAAAGCCGGAGCGACAACGAAATCGGCTTGGCGATCTCCTCGACGAGGTTGATCGGCGCCAGGAAGGCGACGTGCCCCTTGAGCACCTTGATCGGATGCCCGACGATGCCGCGGCGCCAGATCCCGGCGGCGTGGTAGCAGAGGAACACGAACAACGCCAGCGCCAGCACGAAGTTGATGTCCGACGCCGGTGGCTTGAGCAGCTCGTGAGTCTGGCCTTCGGCGTTCTTGTACTGCACCGGCAACACCGAGATCCAGTTCGCGATCAGGATGAAGACGAACAGGGTGACCGCCAGCGGCAGCACGAACGGCGCGATCTTCATGCCGATGGCCTGCTCGATCTGTCCGCGCATCTGGATGGTGATGGCTTCCCAGAACAGCTGCACGCCGCCCGGCACCCCGCTGGAGGTGACCTTGGCGCGCAGGAAGAACGCCAGTGCCAGGGTGATGGCCGCGGCGACCAGGGTGGCGTAGATCGTGTCGGTGTTCACGGTCATACCCAGCCAGGTGGCTGTGGTGTGGTGGCCGACCTCGATCGCGCCCTCGGCGAGGATGGTTTCGGTCATGGTGCTCAATCCTTGAACATGTCGTCGGAAATTGAGGCGGGATTGCGGACTTTCTTCCACACCGGCAGCGCGGTGCTGAGAACCAGGATCACCTGAAAGGCCGCCAACCCGAACAGCACGCCGAGACCCGGCGGCCGGAAGAACCATGCCAGCGTCAACCCGATCGCGGTGATGAGCAGCAGCCGGGTGGCCGAATTGACCGCCATCTTGCGCTTGAGCGGGTGAGCGTCGGCGGTGATGGAGGCCACCGATCGGCGCACCAGCAGCGCGTTGATCAGGCCCAGAGTCAGGCCGACGCCGAAGAACACCCCGAACAGGATGTGCCCGGCCCATGCCGTCAGCCCGACGGCCAACGCGGTCAGGGCGGCGCAGACGATCGCCAGACGTACCGGCTGGAAGGCGACGGCGGGAAACACCAACGGCGCTTCAGGCGCTGGCGTCGTCACACACCTCACCCACAATCGTGTCGGTCTGATCGACGGAAAACGGCTCGTCGGCCGCCTCGCCGAGGCCGGAAACCCGTGCGATTCTCGGGTTCTGCGCAGCACCGTACCACATGGTAAACGGCCATAAACCGGCTACTACTTCCCGTCGTAGGGGCGGCCGTAGATGCTGTCCCGAAGCAGGGTCAGTTCGTCGTCGTCGACCATGCTGTCGCCCTGGATCAACGGGATGACGGTGACCACCACCGCGACCGCGATCGCGGCCAACATCACCGCGCCGGTGTAGCGCGGATCGAAGACGATGGTGCTGGCCACCCCGAGCGCCACCAGCCCGGCCCACAGATAGATGAGCAGTACCGCACGCCGGTGCGAATGCCCGATCTGCAGCAGCCGGTGATGCAGGTGCATCTTGTCCGGGCTGAACGGGCTGCGCCCGGCCCTGGTGCGCCGGACGATGGCCAGCAGCATGTCCAGCGCCGGGACGAACACCACCGCCGCGACCAACAGGAACGGTGAGAGCAGCGCGAAGACGTCGCGGGCACCGTAGGCGCTCTGCGAGATCGGCCCGGCCGCGGTGGTGGCCGCGGCGGCCAGCATCAGGCCGATGAGCATCGACCCGGAGTCGCCCATGAAGATCCGGGCCGGGTGGAAGTTGTGCGGCAGGAAGCCCAGACAGGCCCCGCCGAGCACCACCGAGATCACCGCCGGCGGGTAGAACAGCACATCGCCGCCGTGGTCGCGGAGCAGCCCGACGGAGTAGATGCAGATCGCCATCGCGGTGATCAGCCCCAGCCCGGCGGCCAGCCCGTCGAGCCCGTCGACGAAGTTCATCGCGTTGACCACCGCCACCGTCACCGCCAGGGTCAGCAGGATCGAGGAGACCTGGTCCAACACGATGGTGCCGACCGACCCGAACGGGATGTAGAGCATCACCCAGGCCACCCCCATGGTGACCAGCACGCTGGCGGCGGTGATCTGACCGGCGAATTTGGTCAGCGCGTCCAGGCCCCAGCGGTCGTCGATCAGGCCGATGCCCATGATCAGTCCGCCGGCGACCACCACCGCCGGCATCCCGGAGGAGTAGACGAATCCGCGGGCCAGCGCCGGCAACTGGGAGGCCAAAAACACCGCGGTGACCACGCCGATGTACATGGCCAGCCCGCCCATCCGGGGAATGGGCGCCAGGTGCACGTCGCGCTCCCGCGGGTAGGCGACCGCGCCGAGCCGGGTGGCCAGCACCCGCACCCCGCCGGTGGCGAAGTAGGTGACCGCGGCGGCGGTCAGCCCGACCAGGGCCAGCTCACGCAGCGGGACACCGGCTCCCCGGTCGGAGAGCGCCAGTAGATAGGTCAGGTCGGACGTCATCCGGGCGCCCTCATGCCTGGGGGCCGGTCAGCGCCGCCACGTCGGTGCCCAGCACGCTCGCGATGGTGGCCGCGCTGACCGGCCCTTCGCGCAGGATGCGCGGGGCGGGGCCGGTGAGGTCGACGATGGTGGAGGCGGCCTGCAGCTCGCACGGCCCGCCGTCGAGGTAGACCTGGGCCAACTCGCCGAACTGGTCAGCCGCCTGCTGCGCGGTGGTGGCCGGTGGCTGGCCGGAGATGTTGGCGCTGGACACCGCCAGCGGGCCGGTCTGGCGCAGTAGTTCCAGTGCCACCGGCTGCAGCGGCATCCGCAGCATCACCGTGCCGCGGGCGTCGCCGAGATCCCATTGCAGCGACGGGGCCTGCTACACCACCAGGCTCAGCGCGCCCGGCCAGAACGCGCGGATCAGCTCGCGGGCGACGTCCGGGACGTAATAGACCAGCCCGTCGATGGTGTGCCAGGAGCCGACCAGGACACCGACCGGCATATCCCGGCCGCGGCCCTTGGCCGCCAGCAGGGCGGTGACGGCCTGGCTGTCGAAGGCGTCGGCGGCGATGCCGTAGACGGTGTCGGTGGGCATTACCACCAGCCGACCGCTCTTCAGGGCGGACGCGGCGGCGGTGATCGCGTTAGCGCGGTTGGCCGGGTCACGGCAGTCCAGTAGTTGGGTCACGGGCAGTCCTGCCCCCGCCGAGCGGTGACGAACCGCGGCCGGCCGGCCAGATCCCGGTGCGACGTGATCTCTTCGAAGGCGCCGGTCTCGGACAGCGCCGCAACGGTGGCCGGTGCCGTGGTGTCGTCGTGTTCGATGGCAAGCCACCCGCCGGGGGCCAGCCAGTCGACGGCGCGGGCGGCGATCGGGCCGATCAAGGCCATCCCGTCGGCCCCGCCGTACAGTGCCCGGGACGGATCATGCTGCGCGACTTCGGGTTCCAGCACCGCGCCGTCGGGAATGTAGGGCGGGTTGGCGACCACCAGGTGCACGGCACCAACGAGTTCGGGCAGCAGCGCCGGATCGGTGACGTCCCCGGCCACCACGTCTACCCCGGTGCCGGCCGCGTTGCGGCGGGCGTAGTCCAGCGCCGTCGGGTCGATGTCCACCGCGATCACCCGGGCACCGGGTCGCCGGTCGGCCAGCCCAGCGGCCAACGCAATGGCCAGCGCCCCCGAGCCGGTGCACAGATCCAGCACCACCGGGGATTGCGGAAGTTCTTGCGCCAGCGCCCATTCCAGCATCGCCTCGGTCTCTGGCCTGGGAACGAACACTCCGGGACCGACGTGCAGCTGCACCGGGCCGAAGGAGGCCCGGCCGGTGATGTGTTGCAGCGGTATCCGTTGCGCACGGCTGTTGATCGCCGCTTGGTAGCGGTCGAAGAAGCCGGCGTCGGGGTGTTCCAGCAGCACCAACCGGCCGCGTTCGGTACCGGCGGCGTGCGCGGCCAGCAGCTCGGCATCGGTTCGGGCGCAGTCGATTCCGGCCTGCGCGAGCGTGTCGGCAGCCGCGGCGATTGCGGTCCGCACCGGGTGACTCATGCCTGCTGCAGCCGCGTCTGCTTGTCCGCTGCCACCAACGCGTCGAGCAGGGCATCCAGGTCGCCGTCGAGCACCTGATCGAGGTTGTGGGCCTTGAAGTTGATCCGGTGATCGGCGATCCGGTTCTCCGGGAAGTTGTAGGTGCGGATCCGCTCGGAGCGGTCCACGGTGCGGATCTGGCTGGCCCGGTCGGCTGAGGCGTCGGCCTGCGCCTGCTCCTCGGCGACCGCCTGCAGCCGGGCCGCGAGCACCTGCATGGCGCGGGCCTTGTTCTGCAGCTGGGAGCGCTCGTTTTGGCAGGTGACCACGATGCCGGTGGGCAGGTGGGTGATCCGTACCGCCGAGTCGG
>CAYPTG010000157.1:0-5878 GCA_964413455.1 uncultured Mycobacterium sp.
CCCTGCGACCGCGCTGGTTGACCGGCTGTCCGCCATCGTCGGGGACGCCCAGGTCAGCACCGACCCGGACGTGCTGGCCGCCCGCAGCGTCGACTGGACCGGCCGCTACACCGGCAGCGCCGGCGCGCTGGTCCGCCCGGAAAACACCGAGCAGGTCGCCGCGGTGCTGAGCGCCTGCCGGGAGGCCGGGGCGGCGGTGACCGTGCAGGGCGGACGCACCTCGCTGGTGGCCGGCACCGTGCCCGAGCATCGCGATGTGCTGCTGTCCACCGAACGCCTCACCGCCGTCGGAGCCGTCGACCCGGTCGAGCGGCAGATCCGGGTGGGCGCCGGGGTGACGCTATCGGCGCTGCACCGGGCGGCGGCCGGCGCCGGGCTGCTGTTCGGGGTGGACCTGGCGGCCCGCGACTCGGCCACCGTCGGCGGGATGGCCTCGACCAATGCCGGCGGCCTGCGCACGGTGCGCTACGGCACCATGGGCGATCAGGTGCTCGGCCTGGAGGTGGTGCTGCCGGACGGGTCGGTGCTGGCCCGTCATCCCCAAATCCGTTGCGACAACACCGGTTACGACCTGGGCGGGCTGTTCGTCGGTGCCGAAGGAACCCTGGGGGTGATCACCGCGGTGGACCTGCGGCTGCACCCGGTGCCCGCCCACCGGGTGACCGCACTGTGCGGCTTCGACGACCTGGACGCGCTGGTGTCGGCCGGGCGCGGGCTGCGCGACCTGGACAGCATCGCCGCCCTGGAGCTGATCGACGGCCGGGCCGCCGCGCTGGCCGCCGAGCGGCTGGACCTGCCGGTCCCGGCCTCCGGCGCCTGGCTGCTGCTGGTGGAGTTGGCCGGCGACACCGATCCCACCGACCGGCTGGCCGCCGAGCTGGGGAACACGGCCCTGCGCGGGGCGCCCGCGGTCGGGGTGGACGCCGGCGCCCAGCAGCGGCTCTGGCAGGTGCGCGAGTCGATGGCCGAGGTGGTCGGCCTGCACGGCCCGCCGGTGAAGTTCGATGTGTCCCTTCCGCTTTCGGCGGTCGCCCGGTTCGCCGAGGAGTCGACGGCGCTGGTGTCCCGGCACGCCCCGGGGGCGACACCGGCGCTGTTCGGGCATATCGGCGAGGGCAACCTGCATCTGAACGTGCTGGGGTGCGACGCCGAGTGCGAGGCCGCGCTCTACCCGCCGATGATGGAACTCATTGCCGCCCTTGGCGGAAACGTCAGCTCGGAGCACGGCGTGGGCAGCCGCAAACGGGCGTATCTGGGGATGTCGCGGCAGCCGGCCGACGTCGCCGTCATGCGGACCATCAAGGCCGCTTTGGACCCGACCGGCTATCTGAACCCAGCGGTGCTGTTCGAGCCGACGATGCCGGCGCGGTAGCGCCGGAGGAGGAGCGAGACAATCGGGCTAGACCTGATTGCCCGACTCCTCCTCGGGACATCCGTCCCGCATCGTCGTCGGGCTAGGGAGCCGCGTGCCGGCCGTAGCCGGAGTAGCGGCTGATGACCGGCAGCCGGTCGGTGATCTCCTCGGCGGTGTCGATCGGTCCGGTGATCTCCTCGGCAACCTCGATCGGCCCGGTGATCTCCTCGGCGACGTCCCCCTCCTCGGCGACGCCGGCGCGCGCCGGCGCACCGCCACCGACCAGGAAGATCGCCGCGATCACCCCGAACAGCGCGACGAACGCCGGCAGCAACATCGACTGGGACATGGCAGCGGCGAACGGTGCGTGCAGGAACGCCGGCAGGTGCGTCACATCACCGGCCCCGTGCGGCGGCGCCCCGGCCGGGGCGGTCGGCAGCTCGGCAGTGATCCGCCCCGACATGAACGCCGCCATGCTGGCGCTGCCCAGCACCGAGCCGACCTGCCGGGTGGTGTTGTACACCCCGGATCCGGCGCCGGCCAGCCGGGCCGGCAGATTGCGAGTTGCGGTGGCGCCCAACGGCGCCCAGATGAACGCCATCCCGATGCCCATCGCCGTCAGCGGCAGCACCAGCCGCCAGATCGCCGTGTCCGGACCCATGTCGATGGACAACCACAGCAGGGCGATGGACAGGGTGGAGAAGCCGAACCCGATGATCGGCCGGGGATGGGCCCGGTCGACGATCCGGCCGACGAACGGCGCCAGCACCCCGCTGGCCACCGCCATCGGCGCGGTGAGCAACGCGGCGCGGGTCGGGGTCAGCCCGCACACCGACTGCGCGTAGAACATCACCGGCAGGATCATCGCGGTCACCGCGAAACCGATCACCGCGATGCCGACGTTGGACAGGCTGAAGTCCCGGTCGCCGAAGATCTCCAGCGGGATCAGCGGCTCCCGGGAATTGACCGACTGCCAGTAGAGGAACGCCACCATCGCCAGCACACCGCCGCCGATCATCGCCCAGATGCCGGTCGACCAGTGCCGGGTCTGCCCCTCCTGCAGCCCGAACACGATCAAGAACAGGCCCACCCCGGAAAGCAGCACGCCGAGCACGTCGAACCGGTGCGGGTGGGTGTCCAGCACGGGGATGAACCGCATCGCCAGCGCCACCCCGATGATCCCGATCGGCACGTTGACGAAGAAGATCCAGGACCAGCCCAGGTGGTCGACGAGCACCCCACCGGCCAGCGGGCCGACCAGGGTGGCCACCCCGGCAGTGGCGCCCCACATGCTCAGCGCCACCCCACGGCGGTCCGGCGGGAAGATCCGGGTGATGGTCGACAGCGTCTGCGGGGTGAGCAGCGCCGCGCCGATGCCCTGCACCACCCGGGCGGCGATCAGCATCCCGATCGTCGACGACAGTCCGCACCACAGCGAGGCCGCGGTGAACACCACCAACCCGGCGATGTAGAGCTTCTTCGGGCCGAACCGGTCACCGAGGCGGCCGGAGAGCAGCAGCGGCACCGCGTAGGCCAGCAGGTAGGCGCTGGTGACCCAGATGATGACGTCGTAGTCGGTGATGTTCAGCGCGGCCATGATGCTGGGATTGGCCACCGCGACGATGGTCGAGTCCACCAGGATCATGAAGAAACCGACCAGCATGGCCCACAGCGCATGCCACGGATTCCCTGGATGTTCACTCGACATGGCCAACGATGCTGCCAGCACCGGGTGCGGCCGCAACTGCGGGGTCACCCGTCGGGCACTCCCACGCGCATTGGTTCGTTAACCTGGCGTCACTCGAGAGGAAGGCCGCCATGAGGCTTCGCCGCAAGCAGACGCAACCGGAGCAAATCCCGGCCCGCCCGGAAGATCCGGGGATGCCGGCCAAGGTGCTGTCCCATGTGCTGGAATCCAGCGCCCGGGTGCAGGCCCCGGCCGTCAAGGCCTATGTCGCGCGGCTGCGCAAGGCCAACCCGGACGCCTCCCCCGCCGAGATCGTCACCAAGCTGGAGAAGCACTACCTGGCCGCGGTGATGGCCAGCGGCGCCGCAGTCGGTTCGGCGGCCGCCTTCCCCGGTATCGGCACGCTGGCCGCGCTGTCGGCGGTGGCCGGTGAGACGGTGCTGTTCCTGGAGGCGACGGCGGCGTTCGTGCTGGCCGTCGCCGATGTGCACGGCATCCCGCTGGACGACCGGGAGCGGCGACGCACCCTGGTGCTCAGTGTGCTGGTCGGTGAGGACGGCCGCGGCGCGGTGCGGGATCTGTTGGGCGCCAGCCGAACCAGCGGGGCGTGGCTGGCCGACGCCGAGGTGCTGCCGCTGCCGGTGATATCCCAGCTCAACTCCAAACTGATGCAGCATTTCGTGAAGAAGTACACGATGAAACGCACCGCGATGGCCTTCGGAAAGATGCTGCCAGTCGGTATCGGCGCGGCGATCGGCGGCGGCGGTAACCGGCTGATGGGCAAGAAGATCGTGGACAACGGCCGTCAGGCGTTCGGTGCGGCGCCGCGGCGCTGGCCGGTCACGCTGCACATGCTGCCCGGCATCAATGAGGTTCCGGCGATCGAGGACGCGCAGTAGCCCCGGTGGAATAGCCTTGATGTGTCGTCCACCTGACGCCTGTGTCAGGTGTGCGAGCGCACCGGAACTGGCGGTGCGTCCCGGGTCTTTCCGAGAATCGAGGCGAGCGGTCCGTGAGCAGTACGAGTTCACCTTTCGGCCAGAACGAGTGGTTGGTCGAGGAGATGTACCGCAAGTTCCGCGACGACCCGTCCTCGGTGGACCCGAGCTGGCATGAGTTTCTGGTCGACTACCGGCCCGAGCCGGTTGGTCAGGTGAACAACACCGGCAACGGGCAATCCACGGCACCGGCTGCTCCGGCCCCGGCCCCTGCTGCTCCGGTTGCTGCCCCGGCCCCGGCCGCTCCGGCAGCGGCTCCGGCCCCGGCGGCGGCTCCGGCAACCCCGGTGACAGCTGCACCGGCTCCGGCGGCACCGACTACAGCCGCGCCGGCACCGGCGTCAGCCCCGGCATCCGCCGGCGACGAGAACCAGGTGCTGCGCGGTGCGGCGGCCGCGGTCGTCAAGAACATGAACGCCTCGCTGGAGATCCCCACCGCGACCAGCGTGCGAGCCATCCCGGCCACCCTGATGATCGACAACCGGATCGTCATCAACAACCACCTCAAGCGCACCCGCGGCGGCAAGATCAGCTTCACCCATCTGCTCGGCTACGCCATCGTCGAGGCGGTCAAGAGCTTCCCGAACATGAACCGGCATTTCGCCGAGATCGACGGCAAGCCGAATGCGGTCACACCGGCGCACACCAACTTGGGCCTGGCCATCGACCTGCCCGGCAAGGACGGCAAGCGTTCGCTGGTGGTGGCGGCCATCAAGGGTTGCGAGACAATGGCATTCGCCGATTTCGTCGCCGCCTACGAGGACATCGTGCGGCGTGCCAGGGACGGCAAGCTGACCGCCGAGGATTTCGCCGGGGTAACCATCTCGCTGACCAATCCGGGCACCCTGGGCACCGTGCACTCGGTGCCGCGGCTGATGGCCGGCCAGGGCGCGATCATCGGCGCCGGGGCGATGGAGTATCCGGCGGAGTTCCAGGGCGCCAGCGAAGACCGGATCGCCGAACTCGGCGTCGGCAAGCTGATCACGCTGACCTCGACCTACGACCACCGGATCATCCAGGGCGCGGAATCCGGCGATTTCCTGCGCACCATCCACACCCTGCTGCTCTCCGACAGCTTCTGGGACCAGATCTTCGTCGACCGGGAGATCCCGTACGAGCCGGTCCGCTGGCGCACCGACAACCCCGACTCGATCTTCGACAAGAACGCCCGGGTCATCGAGCTGATCGCGGCCTACCGCAACCGCGGCCACCTGATGGCCGACATCGACCCGCTGCGGCTGGACAAGAACCGGTTCCGCAGCCACCCCGACCTCGACGTGCTCACCCACGGCCTGACGCTGTGGGATCTGGACCGCGAGTTCAAGGTCGACGGTTTCGCCGGCAAGGAATACAAGAAGCTGCGCGACGTGCTGTCGGTGCTGCGCGACGCCTACTGCCGGCACATCGGGGTGGAGTACACCCACATCCTGGAGCCCGAGCAGCAGAAGTGGCTGCAGGAGCGCATCGAGGTCCGGCACGACAAGCCGACCGTCGCCGAGCAGAAGTACATCCTGTCCAAGCTGAACGCCGCCGAAGCGTTCGAGACGTTCTTGCAGACCAAATACGTTGGGCAGAAACGCTTTTCGCTGGAAGGTGCGGAGTCGGTCATTCCGATGATGGACGCGGTGATCGACCAGTGCGCCGAGCACGGCCTGGACGAGGTCGCCATCGGGATGCCGCACCGCGGCCGGCTCAACGTGCTGGCCAATATCGTCGGCAAGCCGTATTCGCAGATCTTCAGCGAGTTCGAGGGCAACCTGAACCCCTCCCAGGCGCACGGCTCCGGGGACGTCAAGTACCACCTGGGCGCCGCCGGCACCTACATCCAGATGTTCGGCG
>CAYPTG010000158.1:0-5871 GCA_964413455.1 uncultured Mycobacterium sp.
GGTGTAGCCGGCGGCGGGTGTCGGGGCCATGGGAAAAAGGTAACAACGAGTGCCGGTGCTCGCCTGTCGGACCGGCTCTGCCTGCCGCGAGCCGGCATCGCGGCGAGCTCCTGCGGACCACGAGCGGGCCAAACGTGATCTGCAACTTCGCTAGACTGTCTCGATAACTCTGTGAACTGCTATTTTATGGTGCCCTCGGTGAGATTCGAACTCACACTGCACGGGTTTTGAATCCGTTTCCTCTGCCAGTTGGGATACGAGGGCGTGCCGGTGATCGCGGTGTTCCACGATAGTGGATGCGCACCCCGCCCAGCTGACCCGTCCCGCCCGATTCGCTCCGCCCAGGTCGTCACGGGACAATTGCGCCCATGAAAACCCACAGCAACGCCGGCAACGAACAGGCCGTCACCGACACCGAGCCCAGGCGCCGGGTGCTCATCGCCGAAGACGAGGCACTGATCCGGCTGGACTTAGCCGAGATGCTGCGGGAAGAGGGCTACGAGGTCGTCGGCGAGGCCGGCGACGGTCAGGAGGTTGTCGATCTGGCCGAGAGCCTGCGGCCCGACCTGATCATCATGGATGTGAAGATGCCTCGGCGCGACGGTATCGACGCGGCCGCCGAGATCGCACAGAAGCGGATCGCGCCGGTGGTGCTTCTTACCGCGTTCAGCCAGCGCGACCTGGTGGAGAAGGCGCGCGACGCCGGCGCGATGGCCTACCTGGTCAAGCCGTTCTCGATCAGCGATCTGGTGCCGGCCATCGAAGTGGCGGTCAGCCGTTTTCAGGAGATCGCCCAGCTGGAACGCGAAGTCGCCACCCTCGGCGATCGGCTGGAGACCCGCAAACTCATCGAGCGGGCCAAGGGGCTGCTGCAGGCCAAGCACGGCATGACCGAACCCGAGGCGTTCAGCTGGATGCAGCGCGCCGCGATGGATCGGCGAACCACCATGAAACGCGTCGCCGAAGTGGTCCTGGAGACCCTGCAGACCCCCGACGAGACCGCGCCAGACACCGCCCCCGACACGTCGTCGTCGCAGTAAAACCGGCGTTTCGCGGCACCTCCACGCGCACTTCGCCGCCGGGTTGGCTATGTTCTACCGGAAGCGTCGACGGTCTGGGCCCGCAGCGGCCTGCGTGATTGATGCCCTTGATAGTGAAAATTTGACCCGGAGGTGGAACGTGCGCGGTCATGCGACACGCAACGTAATCGCAGCGAGTTCTGCGGCACTGGTGATGCTGGGCATCGCCGGCTGCAGCCAGCAACCTGCACCCAGCAGCGAATCGAGCACCGGCAGCTCCTCGGCGCAGGCCGAGGCCGCGCCGGTGGACCTGAAGATCGTCGAGCAGGTCCAGATCGACGAGAACGGCGCCGAGGTCAAGCCGGAAGCCGGCATACAGCCCGCCGACCCGGCCGGCGACGGCAAGGCGACCTGCGAGCCGGTGAAGATCGCCATGGCCGGAGCCCTCAACGGACCGGATGCCGCGCTCGGCATCAACATCAAGAACGGCATCCAGCTGGCCCTGGACAAGCACAACACCGCCAACCCGGGCTGCCAGATCGAACTGCGCACCTTCGACACCGAGGGCGATCCGCAGAAGGCCACCGCCATCGCGCCGCAGATCGTCGACGACGAGTCGATCATCGGTCTGATCGGCCCGGCGTTCTCCGGTGAGACCAAGGCCACCGGTGGGGTGTTCGACCAGGCCGGCCTACTGGCCGCTACCGCGTCGGCCACCAACGTCACCCTCTCCGAGCAGGGCTGGAACACCTTCCTACGCGGCCTGGCCAACGACGGTGTGCAGGGCCCCTCGGTCGCCAACTACATGAAGACCACCCTGGGCGACAAGAAGGTCTGCGTTGTCGACGACAGCACCGACTACGGCGTCGGCCTGGCCAAGGTCGTGCGGGAGACCCTCGGCCCGGTTGCCGACGGTGCCTGCAACATCTCGGTGAAGAAGGGCGACAAGGACTTCTCCGCCGCGGTGACCCAGGTGAAGGGTCAGTCGCCGGACTCGGTGTTCTACAGCGGCTACTACGCCGAAGCCGCACCGTTCGTGCAGCAGCTGCGCGACGCCGGTTTCGAGGGCAAGTTCGTCAGCGCCGACGGCACCAAGGATCCGGAGTTCGTTAAGCAGGCCGGCTCGTCGTCCAAGGACGCGGTGCTGTCCTGCCCGTGCGGCCCGGCCAGCGCGGCCTTCGCCGACGAGTACACCAAGAAGTTCGGTCAGGCTCCCGGCACCTACAGCACCGAGGGTTACGACCTGGGCACCATCTTGGCCAAGGGCATCGACTCCGGCGCCAACACCCGGGAAGCCCTGCTGAACTTCGCCAAAAACTACGACGGTCACGGTGTGGCCCGCGAGTACCAGTGGACCGGCACCGGCGAGCTCAAGTCGACCCTGATCTGGATCTACAAGGTTCAGTAGCAGCTTCGCGCGCAGCAGTCCGGGACCCGGGCCACCACACCTGGGTCCCGGACTGCTGCCGAAGTAGGAAACACAAGGAGCCCGTTCCGTCGTGACCCACGAGTGTCTCGGCCAGTACGTCTGCCTCGCCGGCGACATCAGCTTCAACGTCGCAAGCCTGCGAGCCGGTTTCTGGCAGTTGACCATCGACGGGCTGGCTTGGGGCGCCATCTACGCCTTGGTCGCGGTGGGCTACACACTGGTGTTCGGTGTGCTGCGGCTGATCAACTTCGCGCACTCCGAGATCTTCATGCTGGGCATGTTCGGCGCCTATTTCTGCCTCGACGTGATCCTCGGGTTCACTGCCAGCGGCAACGCCTACAACCGCGGTGTCGGGCTGACGGTGCTGTATCTGGGTATCGCCATGCTCTTTGCGATGGCGGTATCCGGTTTGGTGGCAATAGGTTTGGAGGCCGCCGCCTACCGGCCGCTGCGCCGACGGCACGCTCGCCCGCTGACCTTCCTGATCACCGCCATCGGCATGTCGTTCGTGCTGCAGGAGTTCGTCCACTTCGTGCTGCCCAAGATCATCAAGGGCTACGGCGGCAGCAACGCCCAGCAGCCGATCATCCTGGTACAACCCAAAACCCAGTTCCATATCTTCGGGGCGACGGTCTCCAACGTCACCTGTGTGATCGTCGGGGCCGCGCTGGTGCTGGCGCTGCTCACCGACGTGGTGATCAACCGGACCAAGTTCGGTCGCGGCATCCGAGCGGTCGCCCAGGACCCGACCACCGCGACCCTGATGGGGGTCTCCCGGGAACGGGTCATCATGATGACGTTCCTGATCGGCGGCCTGCTGGCCGGCGCGGCCGCACTGCTCTACACCCTGCGGGTGCCGCAGGGCATCATCTACTCCGGCGGCTTCCTGCTGGGCATCAAAGCGTTCTCGGCGGCGGTGCTCGGCGGTATCGGCAACCTGCGCGGGGCGCTGCTGGGCGGTCTGCTGCTCGGCATTATGGAGAACTACGGCCAGGCGGTCTTCGGCACCCAATGGCGCGACGTCGTCGCTTTCGTGCTGCTGGTGCTGGTGCTGTTGGTCCGGCCCACCGGCATCCTCGGTGAGAGCCTCGGAAAGGCCCGGGTATGACGCACCGGGCCGGCACACCGATCAGCCGGGTAAGCGGGCTGCTGGCGCCCGGGGACGTGCTGCGCGGGTGGTGGTCCGGGCTGAGCCGGCTCCACAAGTGGGGCTTCGGGGTGCTGGCCTTCGGCGCGCTGGCGCTGCTGCCGCTGTTCCCGCCGCCGTTCTTCGACACCACGGGCATCAGCTTTGGAGGCACCCTGGCCCAGTTCGCGATGCTGGCGATCATCGCGATCGGCCTCAATGTCGTTGTCGGACAAGCTGGTTTGCTCGACCTGGGCTACGTCGGTTTCTATGCCGTCGGCGCCTACACCGTCGCCCTGCTGACCAGTCCGGACAGCCCATGGAACCGGGTCGGCCCGGGCGGGCTCAGCTCGCACTGGGCCTGGCTGTCCTGCGTCCCGATCGCGATGGCCGTCACCGCACTGGCCGGGCTGATCCTGGGCATCCCGACGTTGCGGCTGCGCGGGGACTACCTGGCCATCGTGACGCTCGGATTCGGCGAGATCATCCGACTGCTGGCCGACAACCTATCCGGGGTCACCAACGGCCCCCGCGGCCTCAACCAGGTCGCCTACCCGCGGATCGGGGTCACCGACAAGCTGCCCGGCGGCGTGTTCTCCAGCGGCAACTCCCGCGGAGACGCGAACTACGGCACCTGGTGGTTCTGGCTGGGTCTGGTACTGATCGTGGCGCTGCTGCTCCTGGTGGGCAACCTGGAACGCAGCCGGGTCGGCCGGGCCTGGGTGGCCATTAGGGAAGACGAAGACGCCGCAGAAGTGATGGGCGTCAACACCTTTCGCTTCAAACTGTGGGCGTTCGTTATCGGTGCCGCCATCGGCGGGCTGTCCGGGGCGCTGTACGCCGGGCAGGTGCAGTACGTCGCGCCGCCGACGTTCAACATCATCAACTCGATGCTGTTCCTATGCGCGGTGGTGCTCGGCGGCCAGGGCAACAAGCTCGGCGTCATCTTCGGCGCCTTCCTCATCGTCTACCTGCCCAATCGCCTACTCGGCGTGGAGGTCATGGGTATCAACCTCGGTGACCTGAAATACCTGTTCTTCGGCCTGGCGCTGGTCGTAATGATGATCTTCCGTCCGCAGGGCCTGTTCCCGGTCCGCCAACAGCTGTTGGCCTACGGCCAGTCGGCTCGCCGGCTGCTGGCCTCGGCGGACGACCGCAAGGCGGCGTCGTGAACGATCCGATCACCGAACCGATCATCAACGAGGCGATGGCCGCGCTGACCCGCGACGTGCACGTCAGCGAAGGTGAAACCCTGCTCCAGGCAACCGATCTCACCGTCAAGTTCGGCGGACTCACCGCACTGGACGGGGTGAGCTTCGATATCAAACGCGGTGAAATCCTCGGGCTCATCGGCCCCAACGGAGCCGGCAAGACGACCTGCTTCAACGCCCTCACCGCCGTGTACCGGCCCACCTCGGGAACCGTGGTGTTCGACGGGCAGCGGCTGGGCCGGATGAAACGTCACCAGATCACCCGGCTCGGAATCGCCCGCACCTTCCAGAACATCCGGCTGTGGGGGGAGATGACGGCGCTGGAGAACGTCGTCGTCGGCTCGGATGCGCGGCACATGACGTCGGTTCCGGGTGCCCTGATTCGCAGCCCGCGGCACCGGCGTGAGGAACACTCCGCTGTCGAAAAGGCTGCTGCGCTACTGCAATTCGTCGGTATCGCGCACCGTGGTGAGGAAAAAGCCAAGAACCTGTCCTACGGGGACCAGCGGCGGTTGGAGATCGCCCGGGCACTGGCCACCGAGCCGAAACTGCTGTGCCTGGATGAGCCGGCCGCCGGATTCAACCCGAGTGAGAAGGCGGCCCTGATCGACCTCATCCACGCCATCCGCGACGACGGGTACACCGTGTTGCTTATCGAGCACGACATGCGGTTGGTGATGGGCGTGGTGGACCGGATCGTGGTGTTGGAGTTCGGCCGCAAGATCGCCGACGGGCTGCCGGCCCAGATCCGCGAAGACCCGGCGGTGATCGCCGCCTACCTGGGGGTGCCCGATGACGAGCTTTGAGGTGGGTGCCGTGCCCGAAGAGCCGGCGCCGTTGTTGGAGGTGCGCGACGCGGTCGTGCACTACGGCAGAATCGAAGCGCTGCACGGTGTTTCGCTGGTGGTCCGGGAGGGCGAGCTGGTGACCCTGCTCGGTTCCAACGGGGCGGGCAAGACCACGCTGATGCGCGCCATCTCCGGCCTGCTGCCGCTGTCGCAGGGTTCGGTGTGGTTCGACGGCCGCGACATCACCGGAGTCAAAGCCCACCGGCGAGCGATCGATGGGCTGGTCCAAGCCCCGGAG
>CAYPTG010000159.1:0-5858 GCA_964413455.1 uncultured Mycobacterium sp.
TCCACACCTGCTGCGGGGCCTGGCCGTCCAGCGAGATCTGCAGTGGCCGGGCGCGGTTGAGCACGATGGTGGCGTCCTCGCCGACCCACTGGCCGGCCGCCGGGGTGATGTCGTCGCGCTCGCCGACGGTGAAGCCGTTCTCCTCGACGATGTCGGCGACCCGGGACTTCATCGTGGTGACAGTGGTCGATTCGCCGTCGATGTTCAGGGTGACGTTCTTGCGGGAGTCGATCGCAATCGCGCCGGCGCCGGCCAGGGTGACCAGCAACGCGGCAACGGTTAGCCGGAGCGCGGGCGACGACGACTGGTTCAGTCGGGTCAGCACGTTCACCCGGGTCGCCTCCCTGTCGCTGTCGAACGGTCGCGGCACCGTCAACGCCTGACGATCACAAGACGGTAACGAAGCCGTCTGGACCGGGCAATTGTCTCGGGAAATATCTCAGCAGACCCTTAGGCGGTAGACCCGGCGGGCCGTTGCCGTCGCGTCGTCCGCGATGTCCTGCGCCGGCCGGCCCAGCAGCTCGGCCAGCGCGCGCACGGTGTAGGGCAGGCAGTACGGCTCGTTGGGCGCGCCGCGGAACGGGTGCGGGGTGAGGAAGGGGGCGTCGGTCTCCACCAGCAGCTGCCCCGGCGGGATCAGCGCGGCCGCCTCCCGCAGGTCATGAGCGTTACGGAAGCTGACGGTGCCGGACAGGCTGAGAATCCAGCCGGCGTCCAGGCAGCGCCGGGCCATCTGCGGGCCCGAGGAAAAGCAGTGGAAGATCACCGTCTCCGGGGCGCCCTCGGCGGCCAGCACGTCGAGCACCTGCGCGTCGGCGTCCCGGTTGTGGATCATCAGCGGCTTGCCGGTGCGCTTGGCCAGATCGATATGCCAGGCGAACGCTTCGCGCTGCACGTCCAGCGGCGCGGCGCCGTCAAGCTTGCCCGGCCAGTAGGCGTCCAGGCCGGTCTCGCCGACGGCCACCACCCGCGGCTCGGCGGCCAGCTGTTCGAGTTCGCTGCGCGCGGCGTCGGTAAGCGCACCGGCGCGGGTGGGATGCAACGCCACCGCGGCGTACACCCGCTCGTCCCAGGTGCTGGCTTGGGCCGCCCAGCGCGCCGAGTCGAGGTCGTCGGCGATGGTGACCGCCGTCTGCACACCGACGGCTTGGGCCCGGTCCAGGATCGCACCGACGTCGGCGGCGGTCCGGGCGCCGCAGGCATCCAGGTGGGTGTGGGCGTCCACCAGCGGGGTCAACGGCTCGGGCGGCGGCGGTGCCGGGCGGTTGCGGCTCACGTCAACACCCTAGGAGACCTCACCCTAGGACCACATAGGGTGAGGCTGACATGAGCCAGGCCACCCCGTTCTATCTGACGACCGCGATCGCCTACCCCAACGGCGCACCGCACGTCGGGCACGCCTATGAGTACATCGCGGCCGACGCGATCGCCCGGTTCAAGCGGCTGGACGGTTTCGATGTGCGGTTCCTGACCGGCACCGACGAGCACGGCCTGAAGATGGCGCAGACCGCCGAAGCCCAGGGCATCGGCACCGCCGAGTTCGCCCGGCAGAACTCCGATGCGTTCCAGCGGCTGCAAGAGCTGCTGAACATCTCCTTCGACCGGTTCATCCGCACCACCGACACCGACCACTACGCCGCCTCCACCGCCATCTGGCAGCGGATGGCCGATAACGGTGACATCTATCTGGACAGCTATTCGGGCTGGTATTCGGTGCGTGACGAGCGGTTCTTCACCGAGGGGGAAACCACCGTCGGCGCCGACGGAACCCGGGTAGCCACCGAAACCGGCACACCGGTGAGCTGGACACAGGAGCAGACCTACTTCTTCCGGCTCTCGGCCTACGCCGAACCGCTGCTGGCGCACTACGCCGCGCACCCGGAGTTCATCGCCCCGGAGGTGCGCCGCAACGAGGTGGTCAGTTTCGTCTCCGGCGGGCTGCGGGATCTGTCGATCTCCCGGACGTCGTTCGACTGGGGCGTCCCGGTGCCCGGCGACCCCGCGCATGTGATGTACGTGTGGGTCGACGCGCTGACCAACTATCTGACCGGGGTGGGTTTCCCGGACACCGAATCGGCGCTCTACCAACGGTTTTGGCCGGCAGATCTGCATATGATCGGCAAGGACATCATCCGGTTCCACACGGTGTACTGGCCGGCGTTTCTGATGTCGGCGGGACTTCCGTTGCCGCGCAAGGTTTTTGCGCACGGGTTTCTGCACAACCGCGGCGAGAAGATGAGCAAGTCGGTGGGAAACGTCGTCGACCCGGTGGCGCTGGTGGCGAACTTCGGCCTGGATCAGCTGCGCTATTTCCTGCTCCGCGAGGTGCCGTTCGGGCAGGACGGCAGCTACAGCGAAGAGGCCATCATCGGTCGGATCAACGCCGACCTGGCCAACGAGTTCGGCAACCTGGCCCAGCGCTCGCTGTCGATGGTGAACAAGAACCTCGGCGGCGCGGTGCCCACCCCTGGTGCGTTCAGCGCCGAGGACACCGAGCTGCTGGGCATCGCCGACGGGCTGCCGGCCAAGGTGCGCGCGGCGTTCGACGAGCAGGCCATGCATCTCGGGCTGGAAGCGATCTGGCTGATGCTGGGCGCGGCCAACCGGTATTTCTCGGCGCAGCAGCCGTGGGTGCTGCGCAAGTCGGACGACCCGGCCGACCAGGACCGGTTCCGCACCGTGCTGTACGTGACGCTGGAGGCGGTGCGCATCGCCGCGCTGCTGACCCAGCCGGTGATGCCGGCCTCGGCCGCGGCGTTGCTGGATCTGCTGGGCCAGCCCGAACAGCAGCGCGAGCTGGCCCAGGCCGGGGTACGGATCGCGCCGGGCACCGCACTGCCCACACCGACCGGGGTGTTCCCGCGGTATCAGCCCGTCGAGCAGACGTAACCGGGGAGTGAACCTGGGTCGCATCTGCAACCGGTGACCTGCGTCACGTGGCGTCACATTCGGCCCGTCCGCGGTGTCTTAGAGGGTGAACCGGCTCTCGAAGGAGGCATGTGATGACTGAGCAGAACACCCGCGTCGTCGTCCTGGGCGGCGGATACGCCGGGGTGCTCGCGGCCAACCGGCTGGGTAAACGTCCCGGCGCCGATCTGGAGATCACTCTGGTCAACCCGCGCCCGGAGTTCGTCGAGCGAATCCGGCTGCACCAGTTGGTGACCGGATCCGACGACGCGGTGGTCGACTACACAGACATTCTGGGGGCGGGTGTGCGTCTGGTGGTCGACACCGCCACCCGGATTGACGCCGCGGCCCGGCAGGTGGAGCTGGCCGGCGGTGACCCGCTGCCCTACGACTATCTGATCTACGCCATCGGCAGCGGGTCGGCAGGCTCTCCGGTGCCCGGTGCCGACGAATTCGCCTACCCGATCAACGGTCTCGACGAAGCGCACCGGCTGACCGCGGCCCTGGCCTCGGTACCCGAGAACGCGCCGGTGTGCGTGGTCGGCGCCGGCCCCACCGGAATCGAAGTGGCCGCCGAGCTGGCCGAGCAGGCCCGGGCGGTCACCCTGGTGTGTGGTGGGGCCCTCGGGCCGTATCTGAGCGCCCCGGCCCGCCGGTCGGTGGCCCGGCGGCTGGGCAAGCTGGGCGCCGAGATCGTGGAAGGCCCGGGGGCGACGGTGGCCGCCGTCGCGGCCGATGCCGTCACCCTGGCCGACGGCCGACGGCTACCCAGCGCGGTGACGATCTGGACCGCCGGCTTCGGCGTCCCCGATCTGGCCGCCCGGAGTGGCCTGCGCACCGACGGGATCGGCCGGCTGCTCACCGACGAGACGTTGACCAGCATCGACGACGAGCGCATCGTGGCCGCCGGGGACGCATCCGCACCGTCGGACATGCCGCTGCGGATGAGCTGCCAGGCGGCACTGCCGATGGGCGCCCAAGCCGCCGAGACGGTGCTAGCCCGGATCGCCGGCACCCGCCCGGCCGCACTCAACCAGGCCTTCACCGGCCAGTGCATCAGCCTCGGCCGGGCCGGCGGCACCATCCAGATGGCCCGCCTCAACGACACCGCGCTGCCGCTCTACATCGGCGGCCGCGGCGCCGCGGCGATCAAGGAGGCGGTGTGCAAGAGCACCGTCGGCTTCCTGCGCCGGGAGGCCCGCAAGCCCGGGTCGTACTTCTGGATCAAGGGCGGCCGCCGGCCCGACCCGGCGCGGGCAACCTGACCGGTGTGACTTTTGCGTCTGCTCACGGGAGCGGTCAGGCTTAAGCGGTGCGCAGCGATCGACTCGGGGACCTCGGCACCGCCGCCGACGTGCTGCGCGCGCTCGGCGGCGCGACGGCTCACCGGGCGCTGCCGCCGCCTGCGGCGCTGACCGGGGACTGGTTCGGCAGTGCCGCGGTGATCGCACCCAGCGTGGCGCTGCGGCCGGTCGAGACGGCCGACGTCTTCGCCGTGGTCCCGGGCGGTGCTGGTGGCGGTGCCGGTGACATCACCCGGGTCGGCGGCGGCTGGATCGGCTACCTGTCCTATCCGGACCCCGGCGCCGACGGGCGGCCCCCGCGCATCCCGGAAGCCGCGGGCGGCTGGACGGACTGCGTGCTGCGCCTCGACCGCGACGGCTGCTGGTGGCACGAGAGCCTGTCCGGTGCCGAGATGGCGCCGTGGACTGCCGACGCACTGGCCACTCCGGTAGCACCCGGGGTGTGCGAGATCGATTGGCAGCCAGCCGATTTCGTCGCGCATCAGGCCGGTGTGCGGGATTGCCTGGAGGCGATCAGTGCGGGCGAGATCTACCAGGCCTGCGTGTGCACCCAGTTCACCGGCACCGTGACCGGTTCGCCGCTGGACTTCTTCGCCGACGCGATGACCCGCACCGGCCCGGCGCGGGCGGCCTACCTGGCCGGCGATTGGGGGGCGGTGGCGTCGCTGTCACCGGAGCTGTTCTTGGGCCGCCGCGGCGAGGTGCTGACGTCCAGCCCGATCAAGGGCACCGCACCGCTGCACCGCCCGCCGGCCGAGTTGCGCGGGTCGGTCAAGGACGTCGCGGAAAACATCATGATCGTCGACCTGCTGCGCAATGACCTCGGACGGGTCGCGCGGACCGGGACGGTGACGGTGCCCGAACTGCTGGCCGTGCACGCCGCCCCCGGGGTATGGCATCTGGTGTCGACGGTGCGCGCGACGGTGCCCGCCGCGCTGCCCACCGCGGCGGTGCTGGCCGCGACGTTCCCGCCGGCCTCGGTCACCGGAACCCCGAAAAGCAGGGCCCGCCAATTACTTTCGCGGTGGGAGCCGCACCGGCGCGGGGTGTACTGCGGCACCGTCGGGATGGCCTCCCCGGTGGCCGGATGTGAGCTGAACGTGGCGATCCGCACCGTCGAATTCGACGCCCACGGCGGCGCCGTGCTGGGGGTGGGCGGCGGGATCACCGCGGATTCCGATCCGGGCGCCGAATGGCAGGAGTGCCTGGACAAGGCTTTGGCAGCTCAATTGCGCGTGCTTGGCGAGGACCATCCAGCCACGGCCCTAACCCTTTCCAAATTGGCGAGGCTGTTCCGCAAGCAAGATGACTACGACACGGCCCGCGTTTATTTCGAACGTGCGCTCGCCACGACGAAACGGACCCTCGGCGAACATCACCCCGACATGGTGAGTCAACTCTATGGCCTGGCCATTTCGGAAGCGTTTGACGAACAGTGGCCTGAAGCGCTGCGGCGCATGGAGGCTACGCAGCGCGGGCAATATCGCCATGTTCGACAAGTGCTCGTGGGACTCTCCGCCGCGGAACAGTTAACCTTCCTGGCCGATAAGCAATACCGGTGGCATTGCGGCTACTCGCTGGGGTGGGCTCGACGGGACGATCAGGCATTTGTCGATGCCTCGGCCGGTTGGCTGATCAACAGCAAAG
>CAYPTG010000160.1:0-1087 GCA_964413455.1 uncultured Mycobacterium sp.
ATTGACGCCGTGCGCGCCTACGGCCAGGGTGGGCCTACTCCCACCCACACCCGGCATCACCACCACGCTCGGTGAGCCACGCTGATTGAGCCGACAAGTGAACACCCAGTGCGCCAATGTCTTGATCAACGGGGTGGCGTTCTTGATCCCGACCCTGCACACCGACTGGGGCCTGAGCCTGGCGCGGGCCGGGTTGGTGTCGTCGATGCCGAGCTTCGGGATGGTGTTCACCCTGATCGCCTGGGGTTACCTGGTGGACCGGATCGGTGAACGCCGGGTGCTGGTCGCCGGTTCGGCGCTGACCGCGGCCGCGGCGGCTGCCGCCGCGCTGACCCATTCACTGGTCCTGATGAGCGTGTTCCTGCTGCTGGGCGGGATGGCGGCGGCCGGTGCCAATTCGGCCAGCGGGCGGCTGGTGGTGGGCTGGTTCGCGCCGGAGCAGCGTGGGCTGGCGATGGGGATCCGGCAGACCGCCCAGCCGCTGGGCGTGGGACTGGGTGCGCTGGTGATCCCGCGGCTTGCCCAGGCGCACGGGGTGAACGTGGCGCTGTGGTTTCCCGCGGCGTTGTGCGCGCTGGCGGCGCTGCTGTGCGCGCTAGGTGTGTTGGACCCGCCGCGTCCACCCCGGGCCCAGGCCCCGGCCGATCAGCTGGCCAACCCGTACCGCGGCTCGGGCCTGCTGTGGCGTATCCACGTGGTCTCGGTGCTGTTGGTGGTCCCGCAGTGCCTGGTGTGGACCTTCGCGCTGGTGTGGCTGATGACCGAGCGGGGTTGGTCAGCCGGGACGGCGGGCGTGCTGGTCACCGTGGCGCAGATCCTCGGCGCCCTGGGGCGGATCGGGGCCGGCCGGTGGTCGGACCGGGTGGGTTCGCGGCTGCGGCCGATCCGGGTCATCGCCGTCGCGGCGGTGGTGTCGATGGCGGCGCTGGCGCTGACCGATGCGGTCGGCTCCGGGGTGAGTGTGGCGCTGCTGATCGTGGCGTCGGTGGTGACGGTCAGCGACAACGGTCTAGCGTTCACCGCGATCGCCGAGATCGCCGGCCCGTTCTGGAGCGGCCGGGCGCTGGGCACCCAGAACACCAGTCAG
>CAYPTG010000160.1:1187-2583 GCA_964413455.1 uncultured Mycobacterium sp.
GCCACCGACATCACCGCCGCGGTGGGGTCGGCGATCCCCTGACCGGCGATATCCGGCGCGCTGCCGTGCACCGGTTCGAACATCGACGGGTTGGTCCGGGTGGCGTCGATATTGCCGCGGGCCGCCAAGCCGATTCCGCCGCTGATCGCCGCGGCCAGGTCGGTGATGATGTCGCCGAACAGGTTGTCGGTGACGATCACGTCGAACCGGCCCGGATCGGTAACCATGTGGATGGTGGCGGCGTCGACGTGCTGGTAGGCCACCTCGACGTCGGGGTATTCCTCCCCCACCTCGGCCACCACCCGCGACCACAGGTTGCCGGCGAAGGTCAGCACGTTGGTCTTGTGCACCAGAGTCAGGTGTTTGCGGCGCTTGGCGGCGCGGGCGAAGGCGTCGCGCACCACCCGCTGCACCCCGTAGGCGGTATTGAGGCTGACCTCGGTGGCCACCTCGTGGTCGGTGCCGGTGCGGATCGAGCCGCCGGTGCCGGTGTAGGGGCCTTCGGTGCCTTCCCGGACGACGACGAAGTCGATCTCCGGGAAGCCGGCCAGCGGGCTGGCTACACCCCGATAGAGCCGGGTGGGCCGCAGGTTGACGTGGTGGTCCAGGGCGAAGCGGATTTTCAGCAGCAGACCGCGTTCCAGCAGCCCGCTGGGCACCGACGGGTCGCCGACGGCGCCGAGCAGGATGGCGTCATACCCGCGCAGTTCTTCTAACACGGTGGGCGGCAACACTTCTCCGGTGGCGTGGTAGCGCCGGGCTCCCAGGTCGTACTCGGTGCGCTCCACCCCGGGCCGCACCGCGTCGAGCACCTGCAGCGCCTCGCCGATCACCTCCGGGCCGATACCGTCACCGGGGATCACCGCTAGTCTCATCGGCGCCGCTCCTCCTCATCACTCGGAACTCGCTCTGCATCGTCGCCGGCGCGCCTCATCGGCGCCGCTCCTCCTCATCGCTCGGAACTCGCTCTGCATCGTCGCCGGCGCACTGCATTACAGCGTGACTTTCACGACAGGTCCACCACTTCCACGGTGCTGGCTCCGACGGCCTCCCGGATCGCCTCCTGGACCTCGGTCGGGGCTTCGTGGTCCAGCCGCAGCATCACCGTGGCGCCCTGGCCGCTGGCGTCCTGACTCAGTTGCGCGGCTTCGATATTCACCTCCGCGGCCCCGAGCAGGGTGCCGATCTTGCCCAGCGCTCCGGGCTTGTCGCCGTAGTGCAGGATCAGGTTCACCCCTTCGGCGCGCAGGTCGAAACTGCGGCCGTTGATCCCGACGATCTTCTGCACTTGCTGCGGCCCGGTCAGCGTGCCGGCCACGTTGACCGCCGAGCCGTCCGGGGCCACCACCCGCACGTCGACCAGACTGCGGTGGTTGGGGCTCTCGGTGGCGGTGCT
>CAYPTG010000160.1:2683-5854 GCA_964413455.1 uncultured Mycobacterium sp.
GCGACTTCCTCGTTGACCGCGCCGGCGCCGACGTTGACCGCGTCGGGCACGAACTCGCCGGCCAGCGCCAGCCGCACGCTGGCGGCCACATCGGTGCCGGCCCGGTCCTGGGCCTCAGAGGTGGAGGCACCCAGGTGCGGGGTGACGATGGCCTGCGGCAGGTCGAACAGCGGGCTGTCGGTGCACGGTTCGGTGGCGTACACGTCCAGGCCCGCGGCGCGGACATGACCGCTGGTGATCGCATCGGCCAGCGCCTGCTCGTCGAGCAGCCCACCGCGGGCGGCGTTGACAATGATGACCCCGGGCTTGGTCTTGGCCAGCGCTTCCTTGCCCAGCAGCCCGGCGGTTTCCTTGGTCTTGGGCAGGTGCACCGAGATGAAGTCGGCGCGGGCCAGCACGTCGTCCAGCGGCAACAGCTCGATGCCGAGCTGCGCGGCGCGAGCCGGCGGCACGTACGGGTCATAGGCGATGACGTGGGTGCCGAACGCGGCCAACCGCTGGGCCACCAGTTGGCCGATCCGACCCAGGCCCACCACACCGACGGTCTTGCCGTAGATCTCGGTGCCGTTGAACGCCGAGCGCTTCCAGGTGCGCTCCCGCAGGGTCGCGTCGGCGGCCGGGATCTGCCGGGCCGCCGACAGCATCAGCGCCAGGGCGTGCTCGGCGGCGCTGTGGATGTTGGAGGTGGGCGCGTTGACCACCAGCACCCCGGCGGCGGTGGCGGCGTCGACGTCGACGTTGTCCAGGCCGACGCCGGCGCGGGCGATGATCTTCAGCTTCGGGGCGGCGGCAATCACCTCGGCATCGACGGTGGTGGCCGAGCGCACCAGCAGCGCGTCGGCGTCGGCGACGGCCTCCAGCAGCTTGGGGCGGTCCGGGCCGTCCACCCATCGGACCTCCACCTGGTCGCCGAGGGCGGCGACGGTGGACTGGGCAAGTTTGTCGGCGATCAACACAACGGGCAGGCTCACGCGGACAGACTAGTGGCCGGGTAATCAGGCGTAACTGCCGGACCGTAGCGAGACGAGAGCGATATGGATCTGACCGTGGTCGGCAGCGGCCCCAATGGGCTGGCCGCCGCGGTGCTGTGCGCGCGCGCCGGGCTGAAAGTCCAGGTGCTGGAGGCCCAGCCGACGCTCGGTGGTGGGGCTCGCACGCTGGCCGACCCGGAGTTCGGCGACGTCCGCCACGACCTGTGTTCGGCAATTCACCCGTTGGCGCTGGCTTCGCGGTTCTTCGCCGAGTTCGACCTGCCGGCCCGCGGGGTGGAGCTGGTGGTACCGGAGATCTCCTATGCCAACCCGCTGCCCGGTACGCCGGCGGTGATCGGCTGGCGCGATCTGCAACGCACCTGTGACGGCCTGGCCGACGGCGCCTCGTGGCGGCGGCTGATGGGGCCGCTAGTGGACCGCGGCGAGGAGGTGGTGGCGTTTCTGCTTGGCGATAAGCGGTCGGTTCCCGATATCCGCGCGGCGCTGCGGTTGGCCCGACGGATGCTCACCCAGGGCACCCCGGCGTGGAGCACGCTGCGCGGCGAGGACGCCCGGGCGTTGTTCACCGGCGTTGCCGCACACACCATTTCACCGATGCCGTCATTGGTGGCCGCCGGCGCGGGCCTGCTGCTGGCCACCCTCGGGCACACCACCGGTTGGCCGGTGCCGGTGGGCGGCAGCCAGGTGATCGTCGACGCGATGATCGCCGACCTGGGCGCGCACGGCGGGGTGCTACACACCGACACCCCGGTGACTTCTCCCCCGCCGGGTGTGGTGCTCTACGACACCGCGCCGACCGCGCTGCTGGACATCTACCGTGACGCGCTGCCACAGCGGTACGCCACCGCACTGCGCCGCTACCGTTACGGTCCGGGGGCGGCAAAGGTGGATTTTGTTGTCGCCGAAGATGTTCCGTGGACCGATCCGCGGCTGGCCGGCGCGCCCACGCTGCACCTGGGCGGCAGCCGGACCCAGATGGCGCTGGCCGAACGGGAGGTCGCCGCCGGCCGGCACGCCGACTGGCCGATGGTGCTGGCTGCCCAACCCTTCGTTGCCGACCCGGGCCGCATCGACACCCAGGGCCGCCGACCGCTGTGGACCTACGCCCATGTGCCGGCCGGGTCCACCCTGGATGCCACCGACGCCGTCACCGCGGTCATCGAGCGGTTCGCGCCGGGCTTCTCCGACATCGTGGTGGCTTCCCGCGCCGTCCCGGCCGCCCGGATGGCCGGGCACAACGCCAACTACGTCGGCGGTGACATCGCGGTGGGCGGGGCAACCCTGCCGCACGCACTGCTCGGGCCGACGCCGCGGGTCAACCCGTGGGCCACCCCGATTACGGGCGTCTACCTGTGCTCATCGGCCACCCCGCCGGGTGCCGGAGTGCACGGGATGAGCGGCTACTACGCCGCCCGCACCGTGCTGCGACGGGAGTTCGGGCTGCCCCTGCCGTCGCTGGCGCCGTAGTCTCGGCGCGGTTAGCCCACGGCCCAACCCAACTCGACGAAATGTCGCAATCCACTCGCAAAACCACGCCCATTTGTCGGTTTGGGCGAATTGACCCCGGCACCAGCCACTGTTCGTAACAGGTCCTAGCCAGCCGGGCTAGCGCAACGTGAAGGGCACGCCGAAGCAGATCAGGAACGCCAGCAGCAGAATCCAGCCCGCGGCCTGCCAGATCGGCCAAACGCCTTCGGCGCGCCACACCCGATAGGTCCGGACGAAGGCGCCGATGCCGCCGGCGAACAGGATGCCGGGAACCAGAATGCCGGCCAGTAGCGAATGCCAGATCGTGGCAGCGGCGAACGCGACAGCGGCCAGCAGGATGACCACGCCGACGTAGGTTGCCGCCGCCCGGAACGTCTTCGGGTCGTGCCAACGCTTTTCCACGTCGTTTCTGGACATGTCGTTACTTGACATCGTCATAGTCATCATCGCCTCTCTTTCCAGAGTAGTCGCTAAGGCGATCCGACCGCCGGGTCCCGCACGCACAAGATTCACTTACAACAGTTGGGGTCAAGCACCACACACAGTGCTTGAAGAGCCTCGGCCCGTACCCGGTGGAAGACGTTCATCCCTCGGCGATCTGAGATCACTAAGCCGGCCTTGCGGAGCTGCCCGAGATGATGGCTGATGGTGGACTCGCTCAGATCGAGCGCGGCCGCCAACTGACCACTGG
>CAYPTG010000161.1:0-5756 GCA_964413455.1 uncultured Mycobacterium sp.
CGCCGATCCGCAGGGGCCGGACATGTCCTTTGCGCGCGAGATCCTTTCCGACTGGCTGGCCGACGAAGCCCGCAATGCCGCCTTTGACCGGCAAAGCCGGATGCGGCTTGCCTCAGCCACCGAGCTATGGGACAAGGCACACGCGCTTCTTTTGGAGGCCGACAGCGTCAATCTCGACATGAAACAGACACTTGTCGTGGTGTTTGACGCCATCCGGAAGCACCGAGCAAACACTGCCATTCCCATCGAGCAAGAATGACCGCCAAGCCCTTTTACGTCACGACCGCGATTTCCTATCCCAATGGCGCGCCGCATATCGGCCACGCCTATGAGATGATCGCTACCGACGCCATCGCCCGTTGGAAGCGGCTGGAGGGCAGGGACGTCTATTTCCTCACCGGCACGGACGAGCACGGCATCAAGATGGTGCAGACCGCCGCCAAGGAGGGTATTTCGGTTCGAGACCTCGCAGACCGCAATGCGGGCGAGTTCAAAAAGCTGGCCGAAGCGCTCAACCTGTCGAATGACGATTTCATCCGCACCACCGAGCAGCGTCACCACGAGGCTTCGCAAGCCATCTGGAAGAAGATGGAAGCAAGCCACAATGGCGACATCTTTCAGTCGACCTACAAGGGCTGGTACTCGGTACGTGACGAGGCCTATTTCGATGAGAGTGAACTGACCGAAAAGGATGGCAAGCGCTTTGCTCCTTCGGGCGCCGAGGTCGAGTGGGTCGAGGAGCCGACCTATTTCTTCCGCCTCTCGGCCTATCAGCAGAAGCTGCTCGATCTCTACGAAGCCAATCCTGACTTCATCGCGCCCAAAGAGACTGGGGCCAGCGATTACGTCGGTGCTTTCGCGGTCACCGCGGGGCTCGGCGCCACAGACAAGATCATGGAGTTCAAGGCGGCTCTGGACGACTACAGCGCGATCCTGCTGGAGTCGATCGCCGACCGGCTGGCCGAAGCGTTCGCCGAGCGGATGCACCAGCGGGTCCGCGAGGAGTTCTGGGGGTACCGGCCCGACGAGCAGTTGGACAACGACGCGCTCATCGCCGAGAAGTACTCCGGCATCCGACCGGCTCCGGGCTACCCGGCCTGCCCGGAGCACACCGAGAAGGCGACGCTTTGGCAGTTGATGGATGTCACCGAGCGCACCGGCATCGAGCTGACCGAGTCGATGGCGATGTGGCCCGGCGCGGCGGTCAGCGGCTGGTACTTCTCGCATCCGCAGTCGCAGTACTTCGTGGTCGGCCGGTTGGCCCAAGACCAGGTTGCCGACTACGCCAAACGCAAAGGCTGGACGCTGGCTGAAGCCGAGCGCTGGCTGAGCTCTAACCTCGGCTACAACCCGGAGGACTAACACGGTGCGTCAGTGGTTGAGGGCCGGCACATGAAAGCCGTGCTGTTCGACATGGATGGCACGCTGGTGGACTCCGAGAAGCTCTGGGACATCTCGATGCAGCAGCTCTACACCCGGTTCGGGTCACAGATGAGCGCCCAGGTGCGTGACGCCACCATGGGCCGCGCGGCGAACGACGTCATCCGGATCGTCTACGACGACCTCGGGCTGGAGCACGATCCGGCGCACATGGCCGACACCACCGACTGGCTGCACGACATCACCGGGGACCTGTTCGATGCTGGGCTGCCCTGGTGCATCGGTGCCCGCGAGCTGCTCGACGCGCTGGCCGGCGCCGAGGTGCCGATGGCGCTGGTCACCAACACCCGGCGCGGCCTGACCGAACGCGCGCTGAACAGCATCGGCCGGCACTACTTCGTGGCCACCGTGTGCGGCGACGAGGTGCCGCGTGGCAAGCCGGCACCCGATCCGTACCGTCGGGCCGCCGCACTGCTCGGCCTGGACCCGGCGCACTGCCTGGCTATCGAGGATTCGGTGACCGGTGCGAGGTCGGCTGAAGACGCCGGATGCCCGGTTCTGGTGGTGCCCAACGACATTGAGGTACCGGTCAGCTCCCGCCGCCGGCATGTGCCGTCACTGTCTGGGGTGGATCCCGCTGCTCTGCGCGCGGTGTACCGCGATCTGCAGGACGCGCGACTCTAACCGAAACCGGCCGTTTCTGTCGGTGGGTGTGCCATCGTTGATCCACTACGTCAGCGTCGGTGCAGATTGCCGGAGAAGAGGGGAAGCCAGATGGCCGGTCAAGGACCCGCCAGTGACACACCATCGGTGTTCGATGACGAGGACTTCTCCTCCGGGCGTACCGCGGTGCGGATCGCTTCGGTCGCCGCGCTGGGCGGCCTGTTATTCGGCTACGACAGCGCGGTCATCAACGGCGCGGTGCAGTCGATCGAACACCACTTCCAGGTCAACAGCCTGACGCTGGGCATGGCGGTTGCTTCGGCGCTGCTCGGCGCCGCGGCCGGCGCGATGACCGCCGGCCGGCTGGCCGACAGGATCGGGCGCATCTCGGTGATGAAGATCGCCGCGGTGCTGTTCTTCATCAGCGCCATCGGCGCCGGTCTGGCCAACCACATCTGGCTCATCATCGTGTTCCGGGTGATCGGCGGTCTTGGCGTCGGCGTGGCCTCGGTGATCGCGCCGGCCTACATCGCCGAAACCTCACCGGCGCGGATACGCGGCAGGCTCGGTTCATTGCAGCAATTGGCCATTGTTACCGGCATTTTCCTGTCGCTGTTGATCGACGCCCATCTGGCTCATCTTGCCGGCGGCGCCGGCAACGACCTGTGGTTCGGCCTGGAGGCGTGGCGGTGGATGTTCCTGGCCATGGCCATCCCGGCGATCGTCTATGGGGCGTTGGTTTACACGATTCCAGAGTCGCCGCGGTATCTCGTTGCTACCCATCGCATTCCGGAAGCGCGCAAGGTGCTGACCATGCTGCTGGGCGAGAAGAACCTGGACATCACCATCGGCCGGATCGAGAGCACCCTGGCCGGCGAGAAGAAGCCGTCCTGGGCGGATCTGCGCAAGCCCGGCGGCGGCATCTACCGCATCGTCTGGATCGGCCTCGGGTTGTCGATCTTCCAGCAGTTCGTCGGAATCAATGTGATCTTCTACTACTCCAACGTGCTGTGGCAGGCCGTCGGCTTCGGTGAGAGCCAGTCGTTCAAGATCACCGTCTTCACCTCGGTGGTCAACATCGTCACCACCCTGATCGCGATCGCCCTGATCGACAAGATCGGCCGCAAACCGTTGCTGCTCATCGGTTCGGCCGGGATGGCGATCACCCTGGCCACCATGGCGGTCGTCTTCGCCGGCGCCGCCGAGCATGCCGACGGCACACCACAACTCGGCAGCGTGGCCGGTCCCATCGCCTTGGTCGCGGCCAACCTGTTCGTGGTGGCGTTCGGTATGTCGTGGGGTCCGGTGGTGTGGGTACTGCTCGGCGAGATGTTCCCCAACCGCATTCGGGCGGCTGCCCTGGGCTTGGCCGCGGCCGGCCAGTGGGCGGCGAACTGGTTGATCACCGTCACCTTCCCCGGCCTGCGCAACATGCTGGGTATGGCCTACGGCTTCTACGCCCTGTGCGCCATCCTGTCTTTCGTGTTCGTCTGGAAGTGGGTACGGGAAACCAAGGGCGTCACCCTGGAGGACATGGGCGCCCACCAGGCATAGCCATCAAACCGGGCCTGTTTGCCGCGCTCCTCATCGCGGCTGCGCCGCTTGATCGTCGTGCGGCGGGATCGGTTTGCCGCGCTCCTCATCGCGGCTGCGCCGCTTGATCGTCGTGCGGCGGGATCGGTTGCCGCGCTCCTCATCGCGGCTGCGCCGCTTGATCGTCGTGCGGCGGCGTGACGGCGGTGCTGGCCGCATGGAACAATCCCAGCCCGTGAAGACCTTCGAGGAACTGTTCGCCGAACTGGGCGAACGGGCCCGCACCCGGCCGGCGGGCAGCGCCACGGTGGCCGCCCTGGACGCCGGCGTGCACACCCTGGGCAAGAAGATCCTCGAAGAAGCCGGCGAGGTGTGGCTGGCCGCCGAGCACGAACCCGACGAAGCGCTCGCCGAAGAGATCAGCCAGCTGCTGTACTGGACCCAAGTCCTGATGGTCGCCCGCGGGCTGGACCTGCACGACGTCTACCGGAAGCTGTAGAGACCCATGCTGCGTGTCGCTGTCCCCAACAAGGGGGCGTTGTCGGAGTCCGCCGCCGAGATCCTGTCCGAAGCCGGCTACCGGCGACGCACCGACCCCAAGGATCTGACCGTCATCGACCGGGCCAACGGCGTCGAATTCTTCTTCCTGCGGCCCAAGGACATCGCCATCTACGTCGGCTCCGGTGAACTCGACCTGGGTATCACCGGCCGGGATCTGGCGGCCGAATCCGGGGCGCCGGTGCGCGAGCGGCTGGCCCTGGGTTTCGGGTCGTCCAGCTTCCGCTACGCCGCACCGGCTGGTCGGGACTGGACCGCCGCCGATCTGGCCGGCGTGCGGATCGCCACCGCGTATCCCAACCTGGTGCGTAAAGACCTGGCCGCCAAAGGCATTGAGGCGACAGTGATCCGGCTGGACGGGGCGGTGGAGATCTCCGTGCAGCTCGGGGTGGCCGACGCCATTGCCGACGTCGTCGGGTCGGGACGCACGCTGGCCATGCACGATCTGGTCGCCTTCGGCGAGCCGCTCTGCGACTCCGAGGCGGTGCTCATCGAACGCGACATCGCCGGTGTTGATTCCCCGGTCGCTTCGCTCTTGCCCGCCGGTGCCCAATCCCCCCCGGCCAGGGATCAGCTGATCGGGCGGGTGCGGGGCGTGGTGCTCGGCCAGCAGTACCTGATGCTGGACTATGACTGCCCCAAGGCCGTGCTGGAGCGGGCCACCGAGATCAGTCCCGGTCTGGAGTCGCCGACGATCGCGCCGCTGGCCGACCCGGACTGGGTCGCGGTGCGGGCGCTGGTGCCCCGCCGGGACGCCAACGCCATCATGGACGAGTTGGCCGGGATCGGCGCCAAAGCGATCCTGGCCTCCGACGTGAGATTCTGTCGCTTCTGATCCGGGACCGACACGCCCGGCGCGTGCTAGCGTCCGGTGACCGTTTAGTACCGGAGGACGCATGACGTTTATGACGTTGACGCACACCCACATGCTGGTATTGCTATTGGCCGGGTTGATCGGGGCTGTCGCGGGTCTGCGGGCCTTCACCGCACCGGCGGTATTGGCGTGGGCGGCGTTCCTGCACTGGATCAACCTGTCCGACACCTGGGCTTGGTGGATGGCGCACCCGATCACCGTGGCGATCCTCACCGTGATAGCCATCGCCGAACTGATCAGCGACCAGATGCCGACCACACCGAGTCGCAAGACCGCACCGCAGTTCCTCACCCGGCTGGCCACCGGCGCCTTCTCCGGAGCCGTGCTGGGCACCGCATGGGGCTACCGCTGGAGCAGCCTGGGCGCGGCGATGATCGGCGCGGTCATCGGCACCCTGCTCGGCTACTTCGTTCGCACCCGGCTGGTCGCCGCCAACGGCGGGCGGGACCGGCCGATCGGAATTGCCGAGGACATCGTCGCGGCGGGCCTCGGGGTGACCGCGGCATTCCTCACCAGCGTGCTGTGACCCGGGCCGTGCGCCGCGCCGCGATCGCGGTGGCCTGCGGTGCGGCCGGGATCCTGGGTGTGTTCGCAGGCGTGGGACCGCTAACCGGAGCGGCCCGCGCCGACGACGTTGTCGCTCTGCCGGTGTTCGTCCCGTACCCGTCGGACTGGTCGCCGAACTACACCGTGTTCCCATACAACCTCTGGCAGAGCCGGGTCACCCCAGACCAGGTCATTGCGCTGC
>CAYPTG010000162.1:0-3852 GCA_964413455.1 uncultured Mycobacterium sp.
GTCTGGTAGAATGGGCATCGCCCATTCTTCTTGAACGTGCGGGCAAGCCCGCCCGTGAATTACCTTGTGCGCCAGCCGCTTACGCGGCTGTCTCGAATGTTATTGCGGCCGTTAGGCTTTCAGACTTGCATCGCTAACGCGATGCCGCGGGGTGTTGAGTCGTGCGAAACAAAGATCGTAATTCCTTGCTCTGCAACCGCTTACGCGGTTGCAAGCAGATAGCCCCTTCCTGCTCTCCCGGCGCGGGCGCAGCGGTCAGGCGCGGTCGGCTAGATTACGCCCGCTTCCGGGCGGCATGATTCCATGGCAGCTCCGTCACGGGAACGTCTACGCCGTCCCTTCCGCGGTACACCCACGGATAGGGCTTATCTGGGTTGGCCTCATGCCAGCGCTCCAGTTCGCGCTTCGTCTTCGATGCCTCAGCGACGGAACGCAGAGCGTCCACGCGCTGCATGAACGCACGTCGCTCGTGTCGGTTCGTCATGGCTACCGCCCCGCCGCGTTGGCGCAAACGATGCAGGTGAAATCGTCGCTGAAGATCGGACCCACGAACACCGTGGCATCGCTGTCCCAGGTCTGCGCGTGCGAGTTGCACAGGCCGAAGTCCTTGCCCGACTCCGGGTGATGAATCGCGACGCCGGCGGCGTCAATTCCCATGGCGTGCATCAGAGCACCCCTCCGTTGGTGAAGTCGGGATAGAAGAACATGATCAGCCCCTTTATGGCTAGTTGACTCGGACGTTTGTTAGATGTTGTATGTGTTGACTAGTCTACAGTTTGGCTGTTGATCTGTCAACATTTGGCACCGCGGGCATCTCCGGCTTTGCCCAGCCAGCGGCGCAGCGTCCTGGCCCGGTCCACTCCCAGCGCCCTTGCTAGCTCGACCTCGCTCATACCGTCTTCGTGGGCGAGAACAGCGATCTGGCGAGCGTAATCGGTTGCCTCGGCCAGATTGGCCCGCGCCGACTGCAGCCGCTCAGCGGCATCCTGTGGGCCAGCCTTACCGAGCAGGTATTGCACAGCGGCGCTGAGCCGCTCGGTGTTGTCGACGTCGTCCCCGGAGCAGTCGTCCCACACCCGCAGGAACCGGGCGGTCTGATCGTCGTCGAGGTCGGCGCCTGCAGAGCCGAGCCACACACGGACACTGTCGCGGTCCGGGCGGGAGTCGAGCGGGTTCATGCCCCCGCTCCCATCGGGAGGGTGAAACGTTGCGCCTGGGCGAACAGATCGTGAGCTTCTGCGATGAGCTCACCGGCGACGACATGGTCGCCGTATCCGAGGATGGTTTCAGCCGACGCCAGTGTGTTAAGAGCGCAGGTCAGATAGTAGTCACAGCGGGCATGGATGTGGCTGATCATCTCGGCCTTGGTGCCGGCGATCGGAGCGGGAAGCTGGCTCGTGGTCATGTTGATCAGTCTACAGGCCAACTGTAGACATGTCAACACTAGGTATGGGGGCCTTCCGCGCTACCCCACCGTGTCCGCCCGACCGATCAACGCCTCAACAAATTCGGTGATCGCATCGACCTGCGCATCGGTCACAGACCCCCAACCCGCACACCACGCCGCGCCGCTATCGTCCTCACCCCCCAGCCACAGCACACCCACCGCCACGCCCCTTTAGCAGCGCTCTGGCAATTGGCCACCTGGAGCAAGCGGGCCGGCATCATGGGTTCGGCCTTCACCCGTCGCCGCGCCCCCTGCCGCAGCGCGCAGCTGCTCGGGATGAATCCCTGCCTGTAGAGCCCCGGCCAGTATCCGAGCCATCCGATGGTCTGGGGCCTCACCCAGCGCCGCATCTAGCGCCACCCCCGCCATCGGCCCCTCTCCCTGAAAGTAAGCAGCGACACCAAGCTGCACCAATGCCTCAACCCGCCACGGCGACGGCAGCATCCGCACCAACTCTGCCCACAGGGCTACAGCCCCGGCCGGCACCTCCGCGCCTATCTTGGCGATCAGCGCATCACGAACTCGGACATCTACCAAAGCCGCACCAACCTCGGCCACGTCCTCATCGCTCAATCGCTCACCGGCAGCAACCCGCATGGCCGCATTAATCGCGCCGCGGACTGCATCGTCAACCGAGACAACCACTCGGCCCTCCAACAACGGCGCGACCGCCCTTACACGGCTCTCATCCGGCCGCAAGCTCGCGACGAGCTCCATGCGGTCGCGGTACATACGACGACCGGACACCACCGCAGCCGCAGCTACCGGCGAGGCCAGAGGATCATCCAGAACCCCCCGTTCGACATCGCAATCAAGGCACCGCCACCGGGCTCCAGCAGCGAGCTCGTCGACGACATATGAGCCCACAAGGCGGACGCCCTTCACCGCAAGCTGAGCACCGATCTCCTCGCCCATCTCGACAAATCGCTCGACGCAAATTGGGCACAGCGCCGAATCTCTGGACACAAACACCACCACGGCCCCATCCCCACCAGCGCGCAACGCAAGCTCAGCGAGTCGCTCAACCGCCCCAGCGTCATCGAGCTCATCGAGGTCGGCTCTCATCACTAGCTCAAGCCGCCCGGCGCGGAACGGCATCACAACAACCGACTCCACCGGAGGAAACCCCAGCATGGGACTAATCATCTCTATCAGCTGACCCGGCGATCTAACTTCACACATTCGACGCACTCCCCTTCATGGGACTCTAGGCCCGCCCCAAATGGCTTGCCCTACAACAACAATACTAGCAATCACCCCTGACAGAATCCGCGCCTGAACAGTTCCGTGACACCCAGGTCTGGGGGGGAAACACTCGTAAGCCACCACCGCCACCCCAACCTGGAACGGGTGGGGTGGCGGTGGCTGGTCTACAAGCTGGCCAGAGATTTCAGGGCGCCGCCCCCGCCGCGCCGGCCACCCCTACCGCTCCTGAACACCCCGGCACTGCGCGAGCGTGAACCTGGCTGGCCGCAACCGATGCAGAACACAGAACCTGTCGTTGTCACTGTTGCGTGGCATCCTTTGCTCCATGCAGGCGTTGCTGGCAAACCGCCACAAGATGCTGTACCGAATCGAAATCGGGTCGTCAGCAGACATCGAATGCAAGGTTGGGTCACCGCATATCGCCGCGCTGAGTAGCTCGGATCGCCGTTACCACTTCTGGTTCACGCCACTGGCCGGTAGCGATCTACTGAACTCGGCAGCGACAAGGCTGTTGTACGCGGTAACCCGGTTCGAGGTCTGCGAGGTCCCACTGTTGCGCGGCAGCGTGGTGATCACCTCGGCCGACGCTCAGGGGCACGTTCAGGGGCTCGACGAGGACGACCTGGCCGCTATGCGGCGGTGCGTGGCCTCTATTCAATGGCGTGACGATTGGCGGCTAGAGAGGCGCATACGCAGGGTCGCGTGGCAGGACCGGATCCGCGGGGGTTCCGGACCCGGCGCGATAGCCCCTCCTCGGGTCTCCCACTTCCAGAACCGGGCGAAAGGCCGACGCTTCCGATGACCATCGACACCTCCATTGAGACACTCCGCGTCGAACTACCTCGATCCACGGCCCTTGCCCTGATCGCCCGAGTGGCCGGGCTCTCCACCGCACAAGCAGCTTCCCTTGCCGACTGGCCACCAACCTTGATCGCCAACGCCCTGGCGGCGCTCAACACCTCCAAGGTCGTCCGCGACGCACTCAGCACCTATCTGCAAACCCCGCGAGACCCAAGAGGAAACAAGTAGCACCCTCTCCCGTTGTACGGGGATCCGTTCGAATTAGCCTGGAACACTAGCCATTTGAGGAGTACGCCATGGACAGCTTCCTAGCCGCAGTCCTAACCGGTGCGATTGGGGCCGTCCTGATATCTCGGTGGCTCTTGGGCGGTTCATGGCGGCAAGCGCTTCTCGCCATA
>CAYPTG010000162.1:3952-5744 GCA_964413455.1 uncultured Mycobacterium sp.
ACAGCACTACCGCGGTCGCTTTCCTGCCAGCGTTCGGTTGCGTCATCCCAACCGGCTTGCATGTCTTCGACACTGGCGGTGATGGCTTCTGCGGCCCCGCGGATGGTGCCGAGGTGTTCGAAGTCGGCCTTCTTGAGTCGGTACGCCATCTCAGTGGCTCCTTATTGGTGGTCGAGAGGGCACGTGTGGCCGGCCGCAGGTACACACCGCCCTAGGCCTATCGGCCGTCTCGCGGGATCACGCATGGGTAGTAGTGGTCTTCGGTCTGGTTGAGCACGGCTGCCGTTGTCTCGGGTTCGGGGAATCCTTCGTTGAGCAGCACCTCCAGCAATTCGGTCGGGGTGCCGCCGTCGTAGCCGAAGGACACTCCGCACAGCTCCAGGGTTTGGCCGAGGTCGTCGACGAGCTTCACTACTTTCGATCCTCGATCACCTCCGGTCATGGGCCCGTTGGGATTGTCGTCGTCGAGGTAGGTCAGCAGGACGTGGTTCCAGTCAGCGAATTGTGGGCGCACCCGTCGGTAGAACCGCCACGCGTCCCAGGTGTCGGCGCCGGCGCCGCGATTCGTCGTCGCCGGCGCCCGTCGAGAACTGGCCTCGATCGCAGCATCCCTGGCGTAGCCACTGATTAGCCCTTTCGCGAAGTCGATCGCGCGGTCATTGGTGGCTTGACGTGCAGCCACGAAGTACTTGTGCGCCACGTCTTCTGGGAGCGCTTCATACATGACGTCCCCTATCTGGTGAACGATGTTGGCGGCGACCGCTTCTAACCGCTGCTCGTCGTGCTGATCACTCATCACATGCTCTCCATTGCTGTTGCTCGTTAGCCGTAAATGACATCGCCGAAGAGCCCTGCTTGGATGGCGGCGTCGTAGTCCAGAGCGTCAGTGTCGGAGTCGGCTCCCCGGCTAGCGACGAAGGACGCGATCCGGTTGGTGGTCTCGTCGTAGCCCGGATTTGCATAGTTCGGGCTCCCGGAGGCCAGCAGGGTCATTCCCCGGGCTACGACGTAGAGGGTGATGGTGTGCCGTTTTCCGGTCTCGCGATCACGAATTTCCACGACATGGTCTGTGGGGATGTCGACTATCTCCAACCAGTAGGTTGCTGCCAAACCAAGCCCGCCCTCAAGGACGTCGACGAGAAACTCTTCATCGATGGAGCTGCATAGCTGCGACATTTACCTTGTCTCCCTTATCTGTAACCATCAATTTCTGACTCGCTGCGGCGCTCTCTATTACCGCCACGCTCTTCCCCCGTCGTTGACCACTTGTGTTCCACCAACCAGTGTACTAATTATTAGCACACTGTACTACCGATTGATACACTCCGCATGTGCCCGATCGCGCCGAGATCCCCTTAGCCGAGCGGCAGCGGCTTCACCGTGCCATCGCTGCAGAACACGCGGCCCGCGCCGAGGTGATCGCGGCCGTCAAGGCGGCAAAAACCGCCGGCGGGTCCATCCGAGTCATTGCAGCCGAAGTCGGCCGCGCACCCATGACCATCCAGCGATGGCTCCGCGCAGATTCGCAGGATTGATCTTGTCCGACGCTGACTTCTGGCGCGGGAACTGTGGCAGTGCGGTGTTGTGAACAGACTCGACAGGCCGAGATTACCTGCTGTTTTGCGGATTTGACGCCTCGGTGAAGTCGAGTGTGAAACAATGAAATCGATTGTGTGACAAAGTAATTAATCATCATAAATATAGAAATGGTACTATCGTGCCATATTTGTAAACCGGGACAAATGCAGTTGGTGCGCGACGGTGATCGTCTTGGTCGGGCCGTTGCGGTGCT
>CAYPTG010000163.1:0-5644 GCA_964413455.1 uncultured Mycobacterium sp.
ATGAACAGCCAGATGATCGCCGTCGACAGCTTGAACCCGACGCTGTCGTCGGGCGGGGCCTCCGGGATGCCACGCGGCATGAGAATCATCATGATTCCGACGTAGACCATGACGATGGCGAAGGTGACGAACGCCCAGGTGTAGAGGTGGAACCCCATGAAAGGCTGCCCGTAACCGGGGTCGCCGGGCATGATGTGCAGCTTGATCTGACGCACCGACACCGACGCGCCGGACAGCGAGGCCAGCAGGCCCAGCCCCAGGCCCTGCACATAGCGCGCGGTCGTGAGCAGACCGCGGCGGGCCTGCATGATGATGCTGATGGCACCGATAGTCCCCAGGATCATCGCGTAGCGCTGAAGCATGCACAGCGGGCAGGGGAATTCGCCCTGGACGAACTGAATGTAGAAGGCGCTGAGCATGACCACGGTGTAGGCGAAGACCCAGAGGTGCAGGCCCCAGAAGGTGATGAACCCCCACAGTCCTTCGCGGGTGTGCACCGGGTGCTCGCCGAACCGGATCTCCTCGGTCAGAAGGCTCCTCATCAGAAGCTCAGATCCAGGTGCGAAGTGACGTGGAAGCGGAACAGGGCGATCGTGGCCACCATGCCGATGGCGCACAGAATGATGACCAATCCGCGATTGCCGCCGCGCCAAACCAACAGCGTGATGGCCAAGAGCAGGAGCATGATGAGTATGTCCACGCGCAAACACTAGCCCACCCCGCCTACCAGCATGCAAGGCCGGTAACCGACAATGGGTCGGTGGCGGCGGACCGGGAAAGTCAACCACAACGCTTGCATTTGACGGTTCCCGAAAAATTGCGGCAACATGTAGCCGCCCGACATGTAGCCGCCCTACGCCTCGGCAGCCGGACCGGCTACTCTTACGGGGTTTCACGCAAACGACCCTGTCCATAACGACAGACCAGGTAGTTGGAGATTATGACCACATACGACGGCGCTCCGAGATTCCCCCGGATCCGTAACGGCTACGACCCCGCAATGGTCGACGAATTCTTTAACGAGAGCGGACTCGTCCAGCGCGCGCTGCAGGACGAAGTCGACAGCCTGCGCGCACAGCTGCAGGACACCTCCACCCAGATCAGTCGGCTGCACCAAGAAGCCGCCGCTCTGACCGACAGCTCGCCGGCACCGCAGGCGATGACCGACCGCATCGCCAAGATGCTGCGCGTCGCCGTCGACGAGGTCTCCGAGATGCAGTACGAGGCCCGGCTGGAAGCCGAGTCCATGCTGGCGTCGGCGCAGTCCGAAGCCGACGCGATGCAGTCCAAGGGCCGGCAGATGATCGCCGAGCTGGAGGCGCGGCAGCGGGCCATGGAGAGCGAGTACGCCGAGGTGATGAACAAGGCCCGCGAAGAAGCGGCCCGGATCACCGCCCAGGCGGTCAGCGAGTCCGAGCGGATGCGCGAGGTGGAGAGCCTCCGTCGCGATCAGGCCGAGTCCGAGCTGCACACCGAGCTGACCCGGCTGCGCCGCGAGACCGAGGCCCGGGTGGAAGAGCAGATCCGCGTCAACACCCAGGAATGCGAGCTGCGCGTGGTCGAGGCCAAGCAGGAAGCCGAACGCCGGCTGCGGGTGGCCAACGAGCAGATCGACCGTCGGCTCTCCGACGCCCGTCGGGCGCTCGATGAGTCCAATCGCAAGCGGGTCAGCGTCCTGGAGCAGCTCATGCAGGTGCACGGCACCTTGGAGAGCATCCCCACGATCCTGGACAGCGCCTACCGGGAGCTCGACATCTCTCCGGACTCCGGTCTGGCACTGACCAGTACCGTCACCTACGACACGTACGAGGAGAAGACTCCCGTGGAGATCACCGAGTACAGCGAGACCGCCGAGTACCTGGAAACCGAGTACGCAGACGAATCGTCACATCACGCCCGTTAGGGGGATGTGACGGCGAAGGCCTCCGAATGCGCGCGTCCTGAGGGACACCGCATCGGAGGCCTTCGTATTTCGCCGATACTCCCGAGTCCGCGAAAACATGCAGCAGCCGGTGTCGAGTCGACGATGCCGGCGCGGACCACGCCGGAAGAGGAGCGAGACGGTCGGGCGTAGTCGAGTCGACGATGCCGGCGCGGATCGCGCCGGAGAAGAAGCGAGACGGTCGCGTCTAGACCGGGTAGATGCGCACCCAGTCAACGAGCAGTTCGGCGGGATAGGTGCCCCCGGACGGGTCCTTGCCACCGGTACCGCCGACCGCGAGATTCAACACCGGGTTCATCACGAAGCCGGGGTTGTTGAACGGCCAGTCGTCGATCGAGAAGGCCGGCACCTCGAAATACGGCTCCATGCCGGGCTGGTAGTCCTGCCAGAAGTACATCCCGGCCGGGGTCCAGGTCATCCGCCAGGTGTGCCAGGCGTCGTCGACCGGGAACGGCATCGTCGCGAACGAGGTGCCGTCCAGACGGGCGTGCACCGTGGTGCCCGACGGCCACTCCATGTTGCCGTACCACTCGGCAAGGTCCACCTCGCCGCCGCCTGGCTTGATGTCGTTGATCAGCCACCATGCCGGCCAGGCACCCGGGGTGAGGCAGTTGAACTTCACCCGCGCCTCGAAGGTGTGGTTGATCGGAGCGCTGAAGTTACCGACCACCTTGCCGCTGACGTACTTGCCGTTGGCCTCGCGGGTAGCGCGGATGACTAGGTTGGAGTTGCCGTCCAGGAACACATGCTCACGATCGTCGCGATATTGACCCATGTTCTCCGGGCTGTCCCAGAAATTCGGGTTCTTGATCAGTTCGCGACGCTGGGCGATGCTCCACAGCGCAGGGTTGGGCGCCGACCCGGCTTCGCCGTCGAACTCGTCGCCCATGACCGCGGGCACGTCAGCCTGCGGCGGTACCGGCATGGGTGCCGGGGCCGCAGCCTCAGGCGGGGGCGGCGGAGCTCCGGGAGGCGGCGGAGGGCCTGCTGGCGGCTCCGGGCCGGGCAACGGAGGCTCCGGGGCCATCGGGTTGGCGGCCGCGTTCGGAGCGGGGGCCGCGGCTGCGGCCAAGCCGAGGCCGGCCATCACCATCGCGCTACGACGATCCATCTTGGGCATGGCTAGATACCTTAAAGCCAATAGGCGTAGTGGGAAAAACGGGGGATGCGTCAGATTCTAACGTCAGGCGCAGGCATACCGCTTCAGCTGGGCAAATGGTTATAGAACCGATGCGTGGACGGCATCGAGACACGCCGTCGAGCCGGGTCAGTTGACGGGGAAGCAGACCGCGACGAACGGGATGGGCGGGCAAATCGACACCGGCGGTAGCGCCGGCGCCGGTGGCGGGGGTGGCGGCGGAGCCGGGGCCGGTGCGTTCCAGTCGGCCGGGGCCGCACCGGGCGCGACCACACAGCTGTCCGAGGGCGCGTCATACACGGTGCCGGGGCCGCACTGGGCCGCGTCGCTTAGCGCCGGGGCCATCACGGCTGCCCCGACGGAAGTGGCGGCGGCCACCGGCACGGCCAAGGCGATACGCCTGACGGTAGCGGTCTTCACTGAGTCCTCCTCGCTTGTCCCCCGGCAATTATCTCGGTGGCACCGAGCGGAGCGTTACTAGGACGGTGTGGACTGATCGGACTCGTCGTCGGTGTCGTCGGCGGTGGACGCGTCGAGCACGCTGATATCGATCCCGTATGGCAGAAAGCGCACGTTGCGGTTGGGGTCGACGTTCAGCTTGTTGGCCCGCAGTGCGTCCAGCTCGGTCTTGTAGACCTGCTCGACATGGGCCTTACCGTCGCCGTCGGCGATGTAGATCGCCCAGACGCCGTCACCGGCCTCACCGGCGGTCTCCGGTTGCGGGCGGGTTTTGGGGGTGGGCCGGGCGAACTGGTCGAACAGGAAGCCCAGGCCGGCACCGTTCGATGAGGCGTTGAAGATGCGGTTGACTTGCTCGAAAGCGCCCCGGATCCCTTCGCCGGTTTCGCGCACCACGCGGTCGAATTCTTCAGGGTCGATACCGAAAGGCCCATTGTTGTCCATGGCCACCAGTGTGCGCCGCGTTTGCTGCGGTGTCGATGCCTCCAGGTTCGCCGGACGCGAAACGTGTCCAGTCGCACACCCTGCCGGTCGGGGCGACTACTGCGCGATCGCGATCACCGCGCCCGGCTGCAGCCACCGGATGATCTTGACCAAAGTGGCGTCGTCGAGGGCCACGCAGCCGGCCGTCGGCCCACCGTTGGCCGTGTGAACGAAGAACGCGCCGCCGTCCCCGGGCTTACGTTCCTTGTTGACACCCATCACGATCGCGTGCGCATAGGCCGGGATGTAGAGGTTCTCGGTCCCGCTTGCCAGTGACGTGTCGAACGGGCAGTCAGCCTGCTTGCACACCTGCATCGTGTTGTACGTCGGCCCCTGGGCGGACCACCAGTAGTCCGGAGTGGTCTGGAAGTACTTCAGGCCGCCGCCGGGACTGGGCTCGGTACCGAAGGCGAAGTCCAGGCTGTAGACGCCCATCGGCGTGGCCGGAACGGTGTCGCGCGCTTTGGGTGCCATGCCGGCCGAGCCGATGTAGGTAGGGATGCCGCTGCCCACCGGCTGCCAACCGCTGGCGCCGCGCTGCCAGACGTCCATCTTCGCCGTCGAACCGCCGGTGCCCACCACCGAGAGCACCTGGGTGCTGTTGCCTACCTGTGCGGCGAACCACGGGGTGTCGGCGCGGCTGACAGGCGCCGAGGACACCGCGACGGCCACCGCGCTGAGAGCGGCGGTCAGCGAGAACGTGAATCGGCGCATGAGGCCATCGTCGCCGCGGGGTTCCGCGAGGGTCAAGTCAAGGTTGAGACACGATTCGGGGCGTGGACGGCAACGGACCGGGGGGCGGATCGATCATGGGACCGTTGCAATGGCAAACAAATAGGTGCTTCATGAGGACCGTCGATACATTCCGTGTGGGCTATTCGCAGGTGGCTTGACAGCACTGTTCATTGCGGGGTGAATGGCGTTTCGGCAAAGCATCGAGTTAGCATCCGGTGCATGTCTCACATGCCATCCGGGCAGAAGCCAGCAACTCCGGTTCCGCAATGGTCTTCGCCGGTCTCGGCCCCCACCCGGAACCCCTCGCGGTTATTGGGCGCGACGGGTGCCGTGCTGGGCGTACTGGGATTGATCGTCGGCGTCGCCGCCTGGTTCAGGGCCGCGCCGTCTAATACGGTGCCCCCGCCGGTCTACAGCGAGCAGCAGGTGGCTGATGCGAAGAAGGCTGTGTGTGATGCGTTTGACGAAGGAGTCAAAACACTCGAGATAGCCGGCAGCCGAACTGGCGACAACCCTGTCGAAGCGGGTGTGGTCGCCGTGAACACCCGCCTCGCATTGTCATCAGTTGCCAATTACTTGAGAAACTCCATGGAAGCCAACGTGGCCGCGCCAGAGGAATTAGTCGTTGATATTCGTGAATTATCTCGGGACTACGAGAATATAGAAATGATGCAACTGGCAGACGCTACTAGGGATCAAGTCGCTCCAATCGCACAGTCGGCTGATGTCAAGGTCGCGAGAATCAAAGACCAGTGCCCGTGACTGATCTACCCCCTGGCCCGTGGTCACAATTACTAGTAGGTCATCAATGGCCGAGTATTACATCACTTGAGTTATTGAAGTCCGCGATGACGCAGCGCCAAACTTTAGAACGAACACATGAGTCG
>CAYPTG010000164.1:0-3949 GCA_964413455.1 uncultured Mycobacterium sp.
TGATGTACATCGTGATGTCGCGGTCCGGGTCCATCGATTCCAGCACCAGCAGCTGGGCCATGATGTCGTTGGCCGAGGCGTCGTCCACCTGCACGCCGAGGAAGATGATGCGGTCCTCGAACAGCTTGTTGTAAGGGTTGGACTCCTTGACACCCCAGCTGGAGTGCTCGATGAACGACGGCAGGATGTAGCGCGCCTGCGGGGCGAGTCGGGGGTCGGTGTAATCAGCCATTGGACGCTCCGTTGATGTGCGCGCGGGTGATGATGTGGTCGACGAAGCCGTATTCCAGCGCTTCCTGGGCGGTGAACCAGCGGTCGCGGTCGGAGTCGGCCTCGATGCGCTCGATGGGCTGGCCGGTGAACTCCGCGTTGAGCCGGAACATCTCCTTCTTGATCACCGCGAACTGCTCGGCCTGGATCGCGATGTCGGCGGCCCCGCCGGTGATGCCGCCCAGCGGCTGATGCATCAGGATGCGGGCGTGCGGCAGGGCGTAACGCTTGCCCTTGGCGCCGGCGGCCAGCAGGAACTCACCCATCGAGGCGGCCATGCCCATCGCGTAGGTGGCCACATCGCAGGGCGCCAGCACCATGGTGTCGTAGATGGCCATGCCGGCGCTGATCGAGCCGCCCGGGGAGTTGATGTAGAGCGAGATGTCCTTGGTGGGGTCCTCGGCGGCCAGCAGCAGGATCTGCGCGCACAGCCGGTTGGCGATGTCGTCGTCGACCCCGGAGCCGAGGAAGATGATGCGCTCGGCCAGCAACCGCTCGTACACCGAGTCCTGCAGATTGAGCCCGACACCGGAACGCATATGACTCACGCTTACCTGCTTTCTCAACACTGTCTCTGGAGACTGTCTGAAGTTTCGAGCGCCGGTACGGCCGATCGCCGACGCTCTACCTGACCCTAACCAACCCGGCGCGCTCATCGTTGCCCGCCGCGACGCACTTTCGCTGTCGGCGTTACTTGTCCTTGCCGCCCGAGCCGGCAGCGGCCAGCTCCTCGGCCGGCTCGCCCTCGGCCTCGTCGGACTCCGGGGAGCCGAAGAACTCGGTGGTGTCGATGACGGTGCCGTCGGTGTCGGTGACGGTCGAGGCCTCCACCACGGCGGCCACCGCCAGCCCGCGGCGCACATCGGCGTAGACCGCCGGCAGCTGGTTGTTCTGCTGCAGCAGATTGACCAACTGCTGCGGCTGGATGCCGTACTGGCGCGACATCAGCACCAGCCGCTCGGTCAGGTCGGCCTCCCCGACCTGGATGCCGAGGTCGTCGGCGATGGCGTCCATCAACAGCTGGGTCTTGACCGCTTTCTCCGCGGCCTCCCGGTTGTCGGTGTCGAACTGCTCGCGCGAACTGCCTTGTGCCGCTAGCGCTTCGGCGAACTTGGCCTCGTCGTGATCCACGCTGTGGATGGCGTTGTGCAGCGCGGTGTCGACCTGTGCCTGCACGACGGCCTCCGGCAGCGGCACCTCCACCATCTCCAGCAGAGTCTCTAGCGCGTTGTCCCGGATGCTCTCGGCCTGATGGATGCGCTTGACTCGGCGCACCTGCTCGGTGAGGTTCTCCCGCAGCGCGTCCATGGTGTCGAATTCGCTTGCCAGCTGGGCGAATTCGTCGTCGGCGGCGGGCAGCTCCCGTTCCTTGATCGAGTTCACCGTGACGGTGACGTCGGCCTCTTGCCCGGCATGCTCACCGGCGACCAGCTTGGTGGGAAACGTCGTCGACCCGCCCTCGGCGAGCCCGATGATCGCCTCGTCCAGACCCTCGATCAGTTGGGCCGAACCGATCTCATGGGACAGCCCTTCGGCCCGGCCGTCCGGGATGTCCTTGCCGTCGACGGCCGCGGACAGATCGATGGAGACGAAGTCCCCTTCTTTGGCCGGGCGGTCCACACCCTTGAGGGTGCCGAACCGCGCGCGCAGCGACTCCAGTTCGGCGTCGACTTCCTCGTCTTTGACCTCGATCGGGTCAACCGAGATTTTCAGCTTGTCCAGATCTGGCAACTCGATGTCGGGCCGCACGTCGACCTCGGCGGTGAACACCAGTTCCTTGCCGTCATCGACCTTGGTGACCTCGATATCGGGCTGGCCGATCGGGTGCAGCTCGGAGGTGGTGATCGCCTCGGAGTAGCGGCTGGGCAGCGCGTCGTTGACCACCTGCTCCAGCACCGAGGTGCGCCCGACGCGGGCTTCCAGCAGCTTGGCCGGGGCCTTGCCGGGCCGGAAACCCGGAAGCCGGATCTGCTTGGCCAGCTGCTGATAGGCGCGGTCGAAGTCGGGTTCCAGTTCCGTGAAGGGCACCTCCACGTTGATCCGAACCCGGGTGGGGCTCAGCTTCTCCACGGTGCTCTTCACGGTCGTACTCCTGTCGTTCTGTCGTTCCTCGGCCTGTTCGGCAGGCCTAGTCGTTGGGCGTTGTGGTGGCGTGTCGGGGTGACAGGATTTGAACCTGCGGCCTTCCGCTCCCAAAGCGGATGCGCTACCAAGCTGCGCTACACCCCGGTGCTCATGCACTCTCGCGCCGCGATCCTATCGGCCCAGGGAGCCCGAGCGCGCATCCGAGGGTCCGCTGGTGGGGACGATTGGATTCGGACTGGTCCGCGCCGGTACATTTGGGCTCGCGAAAGCACGCGGGCGTAGCTCAATGGTAGAGCCCTAGTCTTCCAAACTAGCTACGCGGGTTCGATTCCCGTCGCCCGCTCCAGCAAACGCCCTGGTTTGGGTGTTTTTAGGGTATGGCGTTCTGCTCGACGGACACGTCCTCGTGGATATGGATTGCAAGGAGAGCCGGGTGGGCAAAGGCAAGAAGAAGAACGGCAAGGAAAAGGGCGCCAAGAAGGGCGCCAACGAGCCCACCGGCCGCTACGTGACGTTCACGTTCCAGGGTGAGACCCTGGCCCTGGAGCCGGCCGACGCCCGCGCCTATGCCGACGACCTGATTGTGGCAGCACAACAGCTGGTGCTGGCCGCCGACGAAATCGAAGCTCTCACGGCTAGCGGCGAGGACTCGACCGACGGCTAACCAGCCGTCACTGGTTTGACTTCGGTCCGCTCGGCGAGGACATCTTGCGCATCGTCGGAATCCCAAGTCAGATCCCAGTTGGTTGACGCGGCCAACGAGTCGTAGACGGTTCGGGCCAGTTCGTGGCGTCGGGTCACCGGATCCCCGGCGTAGTGGACCTGGACGACGCAGCCTTCGCTATCGGGGTCGGCGATGACGCGCAAGGCCGCCCGTTCATCGCTCGGATGTAGCCAACCCGCGTCGGTCAGAACACTGCGGGTGGCATCGCGGACCGCGGTTGTAACGTCGGCGAGCGACGGGCCGGGCCCGACGATCACGTAGTCGATATTGGCCATCGCTTCACCTCACAATCGTTATGTCGAGCGGTCCATCTGGTGTATCTCGGCCGATCATCCGAATCACCGCAATTCCAGCGTAATTATCCATCGCTTCACGAGCCACACTCGCCGCTTCATCCACACTGATGGAGGTACGCAGCAAGTTGAAGATCAGGTTCGACGATTGACCGACACCACGGCCCAACCGTTTGATGATGGTGTTCCGACTGCTGGACGTCGGCGACTTGATTTCCCAACACTTCCCACGAATCTCGATGTCCGCACCCCTGCTGGTCTGTGGTTGCGGAATGAATATGACGTCCTCACCCAGCTGGGCCAGTATGTCGGCCGCGTCGAGTTCGTGCTGGTAGACGTGGGCAACCGCCGAGCGGTCAACGATGCCCCGCCGGGGTGGCTCGTCGCGTCCTTGTATCGGCCTGCTCCAGTCTCTGGATGTATGGCACGAACGCTACGACAGATATCGTCGCAACGTCTCCGGGTGCCCGACCCCCCTGTGGATAAGCGCACCGATAACGCCCCGGCGGCGGTTCGGACGCGATTGGCCTCAGCCATTTGTTCGGTACCGTGGGAGCCGTAGATTCGGGGTCGGTCC
>CAYPTG010000164.1:4049-5640 GCA_964413455.1 uncultured Mycobacterium sp.
ATTGGCCTCAGCCATTTGTTCGGTACCGTGGGAGCCGTAGATTCGGGGTCGGTCCTGCGCCCGCCTCGGGCACATGGTTTCACCGGTCAGGAGCGCCCAGAACATGACAGCGAGCGACCAGACTCCCCCCATCGGCGGCGTCTGCGCCCCCGAGTTCGCCGCGGTGCGCACCGCATTCGCGCGCAACTTCACCGACAACGACGACGTCGGCGCGGCCGTGGCGGTGTGGGTCGACGGGGATCTGGTGGTCAACCTGTGGGGCGGCCACGCCGACGCGCAGCGCCGGCGGCCGTGGCGAGAAAACACCCTGGCCAGCGTGTTCTCCGGCAGCAAAGGGCTGACCAGCACCTGCGTGCACCTGCTCGCCGACCGCGGTGAGCTCGACCTGAACACGCCGGTGGCGCACTACTGGCCGGAGTTCGCCCAGGCCGGCAAACAGGACATCACCCTGGCGATGGTGCTCGGGCATCGCTCCGGGGTGATCGGCCCGCGCAATCGGATGGACTGGGCCGACGTCACCGACTGGGACCGGGTCTGCACCGCGCTAGCCGCCGCCGAGCCGTGGTGGGAGCCCGGCACCGCGCAGGGCTACCACATGGTCGCCTTCGGCTTCATCCTCGGCGAAGTGGTCCGCCGGGTTACCGGGCGCACCCTGGGCCAGTACCTGCGCACCGAGATCGCCGAGCCGATGGGTATCGACGTGCACATCGGGGTTCCGCCGTCGCAGCAGCACCGCTGCGCGGAGATGATCAACAAGCCGCATATCCGTGACGTGCTGGCCAATGGCGGCGCGCCCGGATACCCGACGTCGCTGGATGAGCATCCGATGGCCGGACTGTCGATCGCCATGGGCTTCGTTCCGGACGACGAACTGGGCTCCAACGACCTCACGGCCTGGCGCACCGCGGAATTCCCCGGCACCAACGCCCACGTCTCGGCGCTGGGCCTGGCTACCTTCTACAACGCGCTGGCCCAGGAGAAACTGCTCAGCCGCCAGCAGCTGGAATTGGTACGGGTGTCCCAGGGCGGCTTCGATCCGGATGTGGTGCTCGGCGCCCGGGTGGCCGATCACGGCTGGGGTCTGGGCTACATGCTCAACCAGCGCGGGGTGGCCGGCCCGAACCTGCGCAGCTTCGGGCACGGCGGCTCCGGCGGCTCGTACGGGTTCGTCGACCTGGAACACCGCATCGGCTACGCCTACGTGATGAATTATTTCGACGCCACCAAGTGCAACGCCGATCCGCGCACCACCGCGCTGTCCGATGAGGTGTACCGGGCGCTCGGCGTCCTTAGTTGACCGGCGTCGTTGGTTGAGTAAATTCCTTAGTTGAGCTAAGGCTTATCCGCGAGCTGCGGAGCGTCTGGGCCGTCGGTGAACGGCGGGCCGATCGGTACCGCCATCGGTACTGTGGGTGCCATGAACAGCGCCCTGCTTCTGCTTCTGCTCATTGTTCTCGTCGGTGTCGGGATGACGATGCTGAGCTCGTCGCGCAATTCCGGAAACCGCGCCGCCGCCAGCCTGGCCGACGCGAAGGCCGACGCCCGCCGGGTGATCGACCGCCTCGGCGGCCAGGTACTCAACCTCTCCGGA
>CAYPTG010000165.1:0-5626 GCA_964413455.1 uncultured Mycobacterium sp.
GGCTTCCGGGTTGCCGCGTGATGCCGCAGCCCTCTTCTTGGCCACTTCCTTCTCGAACTCCGCTCTGGTGTACACCGTCAGGGTGTGGTCAGGTCCCCTCGTGACCATCAACCCTCCTGCCAGCTCGTCGCGGAACTTCGCGGGCAGCGTCAGCCGGCCCTTGTCGTCCAACTTGGGCGTGTAGGTGCCGAGGAACATGTCCGGCACCTCCTACGCCCCGGGGAGTGACGCCACTCCGCCAAGCGCCACTATACCCCACATTCCCCCACTTTTCTCCACTCATAGCGGCAAAAGTCGCCGTTTTGCGCCACCCCTCCCCATGCACGGTGGACAGAATGCGACAAATACCGACGTCATCGCCAGAAGAGTCCCGGAAATCCGCAGGTGACAGCGGGTGGGGGAAAGTGGGGTTAATTCACCCAAACCGAACAAATGGGCGTGGTTTTGCGAGTGGATCGCAACATTTCGTCGAGTTGGGAGATCGCTATTCGTCGAACCGGCGGCGGAAGCGGTCCTCCATGCGGTCAGAGAACGACCCGCCTGCACCTTTGACTTTCCGTGCCCGGACTGGGCTCGCCGCCCCATCACGGTCGGGTCCGGCCAGCGTCCGCGGCCCGCTCATCGCGAAGATCACCCCGGCGAACATCACCATAAAACCGAGCACCGACAACACCGGGAAGCCGGCGATCATCGTCGCTTTGATGGCCACCCCGGCCACCAGCATGGCTAGCCCGAAGAGGAAAAGCCCTGCCCCCTGCAGCCGCCGGCGCGTCGAGGGTGTGCGCAGGGTTCCACCGCGGACACTGGATGCGAACTTGGGATCCTCGGCGTAGAGAGCGCTCTCAATCTGATCGAGCATCCGCTGCTCGTGCTCGGAGAGTGGCATCCGTCCCTCCCTACCAAAGGCTTGTGGTGCTGGTGTCCCGCCACGGCAATGGCCGGGCGACTACTCACATGATACGGAGAGGCGATGCCCCATACCACCCTCTTTGCGCACCTGATTTGACATCGTCGTTACCGGACCGTCGGTACCGGGATCGCCAACCATAATGTTTCCGGTACCGCCGGACGACGACGAAGGGGGCACCAGCGTTGGCGACCTTCCTCATCGACCTGTCCCCCGCCGACATGCAGCGACGGCTTGGCGAAGCGCTCACCGTCTATATCGACGCCATGGGCTATCCGCGTGGCACCGAAGGCCAACGAGCACCGATGTGGCTGGAACACTCCCGTCGGCGCGGCTGGCGTGCGGTCGCCGCGGTGGAGTCCGCCGTCGAGAGCCCCGACCTCCTGAGCGGCGGGCAGCTGGCCGAAGCGCGGCTGCTCGGGGTGGCCTACGGCTATCGCGGAGCACCGGATCAGTGGTGGCAGCAGCAGGTGGTGCGCGGGCTGCAGCACTTCGGCTTCCCACACGCCGAGATCAGCCGGCTGATGGGCGACTACTTCGAACTCACCGAGCTGCATATCCAGCCCGCCGCCCAGGGACACGGGCTGGGTGAGGCGCTGGCCCGCCGCCTGCTGACCGACCGGGCCGAGGCGCATGTGCTGCTGTCCACCCCGGAGATGACCGGCGACCCCAACCGCGCCTGGCGGCTGTACCGGCGGCTGGGCTTCACCGACGTCATCCGCGGCTACCACTTCGCCGGTGACCCACGGCCATTCGCCGTCCTCGGCCGGGCTCTGCCCCTGTAGCCGATCCAATGGCCGGGCTCCTCAGCGGCTCGCTGCACTGCGCCGCATCGTTACCCGGCGAGCCCATCTGGCACGATTACCCCCGTGCCGTTTCCCACCCGTCTCCGCAGCCGTAGCCGCCGGCTGAGCATCCTGACCTTGGTTCTGGTATTCGTCGCGCTGATGCTGACCGGCTGCCTTCGGGTGCACTCCTCGATCACCGTCTCGGCCGACGATCAGGTGTCCGGCGATATCATCGCGGCGGTCAAGCCGCGGGACGCCAACGACAAGGGCCCGCAGTTCGACGACAGTCTCAGCTTCAGCCAGAAGGTCTCGGTGACGCCGTACCAGGCCGACGGCTTCGTCGGCTCCCAAGCCCGCTTCAAGGGCCTGACCCTGGCCGAGGTCCCCCAGCTGGCCAACCTCAGCCGCGACGCTACCGGGGTGGACGTTTCGCTGCGCCGAGCCGGCAACCTGGTGATCCTGGAAGGCCGGGTGGATCTGACCAACGTCACCGACCCGGACGCCGACGTGAAGTTCAGCGCCACCTTCCCCGGTGACGTCACCTCGACCAACGGCGACCGCGTCGACGCCTCCACCGTGCAGTGGACGCTCAAGTCCGGTTCAGTCACCACGATGAGCGCCCAGTCGCGCTTCACCGACCCCAGCACCCGCTCGTTCGCCGCCGCCGCGCTCTGGCTCGGGCTGGCCGGCTTCCTGGTCGCCGGGATCATCACCGCCCTGGCCTGGCGGGACCGCGACCGCACCTCGCCCCGCTTCACGACGGCCGAGCCCGACGACGACCTCTAGAGCCGACACAGGAAGGGGTGGCGCGCTGAGCCTGCACGCAACAGCACCCTCGGCGGCCGAACTGGCCAGCGCCGTCACCGACCAACTCCGGGAGTACCTGGCCGGTCGGCGCGCCGAATCATGCTATATCGGTAGCGATTTCGACACCATGGTGTCTGCCCTGGAAGATTTCGTGCTGCGCGGCGGCAAGCGGCTGCGCCCGGCCTTCGCCTATTGGGGCTACCGCGCGGTGACACCGGGCCCGGATGATCCGGTCGACGACCAGGCGCTGCGGCTGTTCTCGGCGCTGGAACTGTTGCACGCCTGCGCCCTGGTGCACGACGACGTCATCGACGACTCCGCCACCCGGCGGGGAATGCCCACCGCGCATGTGCGGTTCGCCGAGCTGCACCGTGACCAAGGCTGGCGGGGGTCAGCGCCGCAGTTCGGGCGCTCGGCGGCGATCCTGCTCGGCGACCTGTCACTGGTGTGGGCCGACGACATTGTGGCCGCGGCGGATCTTCCCGGCGGCGGACAACGCCGGGTGCAACGGGTCTGGTCGGATATCCGCACCGAGGTGCTCGGCGGGCAGTATCTGGATATCGTCGCCGAGTCCAGCGGCGCGCATTCCATCGCCTCGGCGATGAACGTCAACACCTTCAAGACCGCGTCGTACACGGTATCCCGGCCGCTGCAACTAGGTGCCGCCGCGGCCGCCGACCGCCCCGATGTGCAAACGGCGTTCCACAGTGTGGGTACCGACATCGGGTTGGCGTTCCAGCTGCGTGACGACGTGCTCGGCGTATTCGGAGATCCGGTAGTCACCGGCAAGCCGTCCGGTGACGATCTGCGCTCCGGCAAGCGCACGGTGCTGCTGGCCGAGGCCGTCGAACGCGCGGAGCGGTCCGACACCGAAGCCGCCCGACTGCTGCGTTCCTCGATCGGAACCGATCTCACCGAAAGCCAAGTGCAGCAACTGTGTTCGGTGATCGAGTCGGTGGGCGCGCTGGCCGCCGTGGAGGAACGCATCGACGTACTCACCCGGCGTGCGCTGGACACCCTGGGCCGGGCACAGATCAACGCACCGGCCAAAGCGGGCCTGACCGAGCTTGCGGGATTGGCCGCGAATCGGTCGGCTTAGCCGATGTCGACGCGGCCGCCGATGCCCCCGATGCCATCAGTGCCCCCGCCGACTCCGGCGACCGCACCGCTGAGGCGGCTGATCGACTTCACCCGCTCGGATGAGGGCCGGCCGGCGCGGCTGGGTTTCTTGGGTGCGCTGTTGATCGCCGCCGGCGGCCTGGGAGCGGGCAGCACCCGCCAGCACGACCCGACGCTGGAGGCACTGCACATATCGTGGCTGCGTTTCGGCCACGGCCTGGTGGTGTCCTCGGTGCTGCTCTGGACCGGTGTGGCGCTGATGCTGGCGGCATGGCTGTGGCTGGGCCGTCGGCTGGTCGACGGCCGGCCCACCAGCGAGTGGGCCATGCTGGCCACCACCGGGTTCTGGCTGACACCGCTGCTGCTCAGCGTCCCGCTGTTCAGCCGAGACACCTACTCCTACCTGGCCCAGGGCGCCCTGTTGCGCGACGGCTTCGACCCCTACCGGGTCGGGCCGATCGAGAACTCGAATATCTTGCTGGACAACGTGAGTCAGGTGTGGAGCACCACCACCGCACCGTACGGCCCGGCGTTCATCCTGGTCGCCAAGGCGGTGACCATGCTGGTCGGCAACAACGTCGTCGCCGGAACCATGCTGCTGCGGCTGTGCATGCTGCCCGGGCTTGCGCTGCTGATCTGGGCGGCACCGCGGGTGGCGCGGCATGTCGGCGGCAATGGTGCTGTGGCGCTGTGGATCTGCGTGCTCAACCCGCTGGTGATCATTCATCTGATGGGCGGTGTGCACAACGAAATGCTGATGGTCGGCCTGATGATGGCCGGGATCGCGCTGACGTTCTCCGGCCGGCACGTCGCGGGCTCCGCGCTGATCGCTGTCGCGGTGGCGGTGAAGTTGACCGCGGTGATCGCCCTGCCGTTCATGGTGTGGGTGTGGGTGCGTCACCTGGGCGGAAATCGCGTGCGGGCGTTCCTGATCGCCACGACAACCGCACTGGTGACCTTCGTCGCGGTCTTCGCGCTGCTGTCCGGGCTGGCCGGGGTGGGACTGGGCTGGCTGACCGCGCTGGCCGGTTCGGTGCGGATCATCAACTGGCTGACCGTTCCCACCGCGGCGGCCAACATCGTCGACGCGGTGGTGAGTCTGGTAACGCCGGTCAGCTTCTACGCGGTCCTTCAGGTCACCCGGCTGGCCGGCATCGTGATCATCCTGGCCTCACTTCCCTTGCTGTGGTGGAGATTCCGGCACACCGACCGGGACGCACTGCTGGGTATCGGCTGGGCGATGCTGATCGTGGTGCTGTTCGTTCCGGCCGCGCTGCCCTGGTATTACACCTGGCCGCTGGCGGTGATCTCCGGGCTGGCACAGTCGCGCAACGCCATCGCGCTGATCGCCGGGTTCTCCACCTGGATCATGGTGATCTTCAAGCCGGACGGCGCGCACGGCATGTACTCGGTACTGCATGTGCTGATCGCCACGGCATGCGCTGTGGCGGCATGGTATTCGCTGCACCGGGAGCAGTCCTGGCGGGCCTGACGCCCTACCCCGGACTAGTAGCCCATCGCCTGCGCCCGGCGCAGCACCTCACGCGCCTGATGCGAATTCAGTGCGTCGATCGGCCGGGCATTGGGCGTCGCCTCGCGCACCCCGTCGCGGGTCAGCGTCAGCGATGGGTCGGCGGTGAACAGCCAGCGGATGATCTCGGTGTCCCGGTACCCGCCGTCGCGCAGTACCGCCAGCAGCCCGGGCAGCGACTTGAGCACGTGGACCGGCCCCGGCCCGCCGGTTGCCAGGAAGACCTGCGGAACCATCGGAATACCGTTACGCCGCACCGCCACCAGATGCCCCTCGCGCAGCTCCTGATGCACCCGGGTCACCGGGACGCGCAGCAATTCGGCCACCGCCGGCAGGTCGTAGACCGGCTCATCTGGGTCCAGTACGTCCTCGACGGCCGGAATGCTGCTCACCCCCGACAGTCTAAGAGACGGTGCGCCCTAGCCGGGTGACGATGCGGCGCAACGCAGAGAGCCGCTGAGGAGCCCGGCAATC
>CAYPTG010000166.1:0-5617 GCA_964413455.1 uncultured Mycobacterium sp.
CGGGAAGGCCGAGGAACCCAGGAACGGGCCGGTGGCACCGGATTTCACCAGGAACGCGTCGACGCCGAGGGAGTCCACTGTCCGGGTGGCCTCCACCCGGAAGCCGTTGGCCAGGCCGGTGAGCACCAGCGTCATCGCGAACACCAGCCCGGTGCCGACGATCGCGATCACGAATCTGCGCTTGCGCCACTGCAGATCGCGCAGCGCCGCCCTCAGCAATTCGTCCCCAGCATGGCGGCGAGGTTACCGACCCGACGGCCCGGCGGGAGAAGGCTTGCCGCAATTGCGCGCAGAATGCCGTGACCGTCGATGCGCCACGCGACGCCGTGATGTCCGGCGGTCCGCGTCGAGGTGATCAGTGCGAGCCGTCCAATTCGTGTGCGGCCTGAGCTTTCCGGCCGCCGATGAACAGCGCGATCACCGCGCCGGCCAGGCAGACGATGGTAGTGATGAAGAAAATCGAGCCGTACTGCATCGCGAAAGCCGTGCGGTACCGGGCGGTTTCACCGGCGATCTTGGCCACCAGGCTGTCGCCCTGGGCGGCCGGCAGCGTCGCCAGAATCTGGTTGAACCGGTACAGGCCCCACGCGGTCAGCGCCGCCACACCGATCAGCATGCCGGTCATCCGCGCCACCACCACCAGCGAGGAGGCGATGCCGTGCTGCGCGGCGGGCACCACCCGCAGCGCAGCCGAGGTCAGCGGTCCGATCACCAGACCCAGACCGAACCCGGCCAGCGCCAGGTCGGTGGTGAAGGTGGGCAGCGTCAGCGGCCCCAGATGGTGGCGCGCGGTGAGCACGTCGACACCCCAATGGGACACCAGCCAGTAGGCGAACGCCGCGATCAGCATGCCCACCACGGCCACCACCCGGTCGCCGACCCGGGTGGCCAGCCACCCGCCGACCAGGGCGCCGATCGGCAGCGCGATCAGGAAGTGCAGCAGCAGGAACGCCGCGCCGTTCTGGTCCTTGCCCAGCACGCCCTGGCCGAACAGTTCGACGTTGACCAGCGTCACCATCAGCGCCGCCCCGGCGCACATGGAGGTGCCCAGCGAGGACAGGAACGGTCCGAACCGCACCCCGCGTGGCTCGATCAGCCGGGTCGCCGACACCTTCTCCCACACCGCGAACGCCGCCGCGGCCAGCACCGCCCCGATGATCAGCGGCGGGCCGTAGCTGGGCAGCACCTGCTTGCCGTCCGGCGCCGGGTTGTACAGCCCCCACACCGCCATGCCCAAGGCCAGCGCCAGCAGCAGCCCGCCGATCACGTCGACCCGTTCAGGCTCGCCCCGGCGTTCGTGGGACGGCAGGCTGAAGTGGATCAGCACCATCGCGATCAGCGTCAGCGGGATGTTGATCCAGAACACGTCACGCCAGGTGTTGAGCAGCCACACCACACCGATGCCGTACAGCGGTCCCAGCACGCTGCCCAGCTCCTGGGCCGCACCGATCCCGCCGAGCACCGCCGCGCGGCTGCGGGCCGACCACAGGTCGGCGGCCAGCGCCAGCGTCACCGGCAGCAGCGCGCCGCTGGCGATGCCCTGGATCAGCCGGCCGATCACCAGCGTGGTGAGGTCACCGGCCAGCGCGGTCACCACCGAACCGATCGCGAAGGTCAGCAGGCTCAGCTGCAGCACCAGCTTGCGGCCGAACCGGTCGGAGAGCCGGCCCAGCAGCGGCATGGCGGCGATGTAGCCCAGCAGATACCAGGTGATGATCGGGGTGACCTGCTGGATCTTGTTGATCGGGATACCGACCGACTTCATGATGTCGACCATGATGGTGACCACGACATAGGTGTCGAGTGCACCGAGCAGCACCGCCAGGCTGCCGGCGCCGAGCGCGATCCGCCGGCTGCGGCCGGTCGTGCGGGTTGGCGGTCTGTGCAGGGGAAGGGACCGGGGCCTGCGGCATCACACCGCGGGCTTGGTGACGGTCACCGGCTTATCCCACTCGGACAGCGTCAACTGCACCGAGGCGCCCGCACTCGGCTCGATCTGAGCCTGGACCAGCTGGTTGGGGGCGTCCTTCTCGATCCACACGGTGGCCGGGATCGGCTCGGCTGCCTTGATCTGCGGGATCAGCTTGTTGACCGCGTCGGCGGTGACCTTGCCGGTGATCTTGACGGCCGGCACCCCGCCGATGGTTTCGAAGCCGTCGGCCTTGGGCTCACTGATACTGGTCAGAATGTTGGCCAGGCCGGTATTGGGGTTGAGGATCACCCCGGGGTCGTAGACGTCGGCGGCCGGCCCCATATCCAGCCAGGTGTCCGGGGTCAGCGCGGTGTAAAGCGTCCCGTCGATCACCACCAGGTCGCCTTCGACCTGGCTGCCGCCCAGGGACACCGTGGCTTTGCCCTTGACGGCGACCGCCGGCACGTTGGTCAGATCACCGCTGAGGGTTTTCACCGGCAGACCGTCGATGGTCCCGTTCACGGCGATCTCCAGATGCGCGCTGGTCAGCGCCTTGGTGGTCTGGACGGATTGCTGGATCAGCCCCGCAGCGTCGGGCAGCGGATCGGCCGCCTTCTTCGAGGAGCAGCCGGAGAAGAGCAGGGCGGTGGCGAGCAGGGCGGTCAGCACAGTAAGAAGTCGGCGATACGTCGGCATAACAGCATCGTAGTGGGTGCGGGGCGGACCGACGAATACGCCGAGTGTGCGTTGCGGGCGGCCGACACGCCGACGGCGGTGTACCTCACCGCACAGTGCAGATGGCGTGCTCCTACATTGAGGCGGTGTTCACCGGCATCGTGGAGGAGCTCGGCCAGGTCGTCGGGCGCGACGATCTGGGCGACTCGGTGCGGCTGACGGTGCACGGTCCGACGGTGACCGCCGATGCGCGGCACGGTGATTCGATCGCGGTCAACGGTGTGTGCCTCACCGTGGCCGAGGTGGCGCCGGAGGGCCGCTTCACCGCCGACGTGATGGCCGAGACGCTGAACCGGTCGAGTCTGGCGGCGCTGACGGTGGGATCGCCGGTGAACCTGGAACGGGCCGTGGCGCTGAACAGCCGGCTCGGCGGACACATCGTGCAGGGGCACGTCGATGGCTGCGGCTCGGTGATCTCCCGCACACCGTCGCAGCACTGGGAGGTGGTGCGCATCGGGCTGCCCGCCCCGTTGTCCCGCTACGTCGTGGAGAAGGGTTCGATCACCGTCGACGGGGTGTCGCTGACGGTGTCAGCCGTCGACCGTGACTGGTTCGAGGTGTCGCTGATCCCCACCACGATGGCCCTGACCACACTGGGCGGCGCCGAAATCGGCACACCGGTGAACCTGGAAGTCGACGTCATCGGCAAGTACGTGGAGAAGCTGCTCGCGGCGCAGCGGGGCGAGGACGGTCGGCCCGGCACCGGATGATGGCGGATGACGAAATCTGGCCTGCAGAGCGGTAGTTCATACTTGTGTCAGCACTGATCACCGAGGCGGTACACGATGACGAAACTGGACACCGTCGAGAGGGCGGTTGCCGACATCGCGGCGGGCAAGGCCGTCGTCGTCATCGACGACGAGGACCGGGAAAACGAAGGCGATCTTATCTTCGCCGCCGAGAAGGCGACACCGGAGTTGGTCGCCTTCATGGTGCGCTACACCTCCGGCTACCTGTGCGTGCCGCTGGACGGGGAGACCTGCGACCGGCTGGGGCTGCTGCCGATGTACGCGGTGAACCAGGACAAGCACGGCACCGCCTACACCGTGACCGTCGACGCCAAATTCGGTGTGGGAACGGGTATTTCGGCATCTGATCGGGCTACCACCATGCGGCTGCTGGCCGACCCGTCCAGCGGCCCGGACGATTTCACCAAGCCGGGGCATGTAGTGCCGCTACGGGCCAAGGACGGTGGGGTGCTGCGCCGACCCGGGCACACCGAGGCCGCCGTGGATCTGGCCCGGATGGCCGGTCTGCAGCCGGCCGGGGCGATCTGCGAGATCGTCAGCCAAAAAGACGAAGGCGCGATGGCACTGACCGACGAGCTGCGGGTTTTCGCCGACGAACACGATCTGGCGCTGATCTCGATCGCCGACCTGATCGAGTACCGGCGCAAACACGAAAAGCATGTCGAGCGGGTTGCCGAGGCCCGAATCCCCACCCGGCACGGCGAATTCCGTGCGGTGGGCTACACCAACATCTACGACCAGGTGGAGCATGTCGCGCTGGTCCTGGGTGACATCGCCGGGCCGGAGAACGACGGACAGGACGTGCTGGTGCGGGTGCACTCCGAATGCCTCACCGGCGACGTGTTCGGCTCGCGTCGCTGCGACTGCGGCCCGCAGCTGGATGCGGCGATGGCGATGGTGGCCGCCGAGGGCCGAGGGGTGGTGCTCTACATGCGCGGCCACGAGGGCCGCGGCATCGGCCTGATGCACAAGCTGCAGGCCTACCACCTGCAGGACGCCGGTGCCGACACCGTGGACGCCAACCTGGAACTGGGCCTGCCCGCCGACGCCCGGGACTACGGCATCGGCGCGCAGATCCTGGTCGACCTCGGGGTGCGGTCGATGCGGCTGCTGACCAACAACCCGGCCAAGCGGGTCGGCCTGGACGGCTACGGCTTGCACATCATCGAACGGGTTCCGCTGCCGGTGCGGGTCAACGCCGAGAACATCCGGTACCTGAAGACCAAACGCGACCGGATGGGTCACGACCTGGTCGGCCTCGAAGACTACGACGAAGCACTCCCCGGAGAGTTCGGCGGCGCGGTATGAGTGCATCCGCCGGGGTCCCCGAACTGCCAACGATGGACGCCTCGGACATCACATTGGCCATCGTTGCCAGCACGTGGCACGGGACGATCTGCGATGCGCTGCTCGAGGGCGCGAGAAAGGTTGCGGCCGAAGCAGGAATCGCAGACCCGACGGTTGTCCGGGTCCTGGGAGCCATCGAGATCCCGGTGGTGGCCCAGGCGTTGGCGGCCACCCACGACGCCGTCGTCGCACTGGGGGTGGTGATCCGGGGCCAGACACCGCATTTCGACTATGTCTGCGACGCGGTGACCCAGGGCCTGACGCGGGTGTCGCTGGATTCCGCCAAACCCGTCGGCAACGGGGTGCTCACCACTGACACCGAACAGCAGGCACTGGATCGCGCCGGGCTGCCGACTTCGGCCGAGGACAAGGGTGCTCAGGCGGCGGCCGCGGCGCTGTCCACTGCGTTGCTGCTGCGCCGGCTGAACTCATGATCGCAGGCGACGGTGGCACCTGGGACGTTCAGGTCAGGCCCTACCTCACACCGATTTTCGCCTACGGTGCGGCAGCACTGATCCTCGCCGCGCACGTCGTCGTGGGTGCGCTGCTAAAGGCGTCGTCCACCGGAGTGATCTTCCAGACCGCCGACCAGGTGGCCATCGCATTGCTCGGAGCTGTCATCGCGACTTTCGTGTGTCTGTTCGCCCGGCCCCGGCTGCGGGCCGGCCCGTCTGGGGTCGCCGTGCGAAACCTGTTCGGCTACAAGCTTTTCCCCTGGAACCAGGTTCTCGGGGTGTCGTTTCACCCCGGGGCCCGCTGGGCGCGGCTGGACCTGCCCGACGACGAGTACATCCCGGTGATGGCAATCCAGGCGGTGGACAAAGGCCGGGCCGTGGAGTCGATGGAACGGGTTCGTGCCGTCCTGCGGCGCTAC
>CAYPTG010000167.1:0-5593 GCA_964413455.1 uncultured Mycobacterium sp.
GCGCGCTCTCAAGTGTTGGACTGCTGGAAGAGGCTCTCACGCTTGACCTCCGGCGTCCTCAGGACTACTTCAACAGGGTTTGGAACACAGCTTTCTCGGTTGCGGATCTTGGCGAGCTTGCAGACGCGGGCTCACCGGCATGACAAGGAATCAGCCGAGGGAGGAGGCGCGGCGGACCGACGCTGCGAATCAGACACGTCGGGAGAACGTCTCGGCGATGCTCGAAAGGCTTGCAAAGGCGATGCGCCAACTGGACGAACGCGGCGAGGGTCTCACGGCCGCGGAAGTAGCTCGTCGGGCACGGGTCTCTCGTACCTTTCTTTACCAGAATGCAGACGCGCGAACGATGCTTTCGGACTTCAGGGTGAAGGCGGCGCAATCTAGTGCGCTTGCTGCGGAACGGAATGCAAGCCGGAGAGAAGCGATCTGGCGTGAGAGAGCTCTCAACGCGGAGGACAGCTTAAGTGAGGCGCGAGGTGAAATAACACTGCAGCGCAGAACAATTGGCTCACTGCTTGGGAAGATTGAAGAGCTTGAGTCTGCCTTGCCAGAGGAGAGCGCCAAACGGTTGCTGGGCGAAAACGAATCACTAGCACTTCAGGTCCGGGAACTAAAGCAAGATCTTCGCAATACCGAAGAGAGATTGGCGGCAGCGCGGGCCAATAACAGGTCGTTAGATGAAAGGATCGCGGAACTCGAAGTCACGGTCCTGACTAGAGATGGAGTTAAGGGGGATTAGTTAGTTCATGAATGCTGTTGCGAGATCCGACGTGCTCCGTGTCTGGTGGGAAATCCCTTTTTCGCGGAATCTGGCGATCTGGGCGCAATCCTGGAAGTGGGCACGACGCGGTGACGCTGCCAGCGGGCAAGCTTGCGCTTCCTACTCGCCACCGCGCCAGCGGAGGGCGCGTAGCCACCCCACAGCCGCAACCGTGTTCTCATGGCAATAAAAGCGTCCTTAAAGCGGTTCATCACCCTCGAATGCTCGGCAGACTCGCTGCGGATCGTCGTAGAGTTTCCGTCGAGCGGGATCGCCATATCGGGGTAGGTGTTCCCGACTTGACGTCGGTGTGATCTGGGACGTGATTGTGATGCGCTGGTGCTCGCGCTGATTGCTCTGCCCTGTCACCGTCGATCTGTGGGCGCCAGGGATGTGACGAGGACCGATAGCCGGCTCGCTGCGCGGTGCGCGGCGGTGGCTTCTTTCGGTGCGGCCGTCATCCACTTTGCGGTGACACCGATGCATTGGCGGGATTGGTTGCCCTCCGGGGTTTTCTTCGCGGCATTGGCGACGTTCCAACTGGTTTGGGCTTTTTTCGCGTGGTCGCGGCCGGGGGCTTTGGTGCTGTCGGCCGGGATTGTGGCCAATGTCGGGGCGGCTGGTTTGTGGGTGATGGCGTGCGTTAGCGGACCGCCTTTTGGGCCGGCGGCCGGTGAGCCCGAGGCTGTGGGGGCCGCGGGGATCTGTGTGCTGCTGCTGCAGTGCTATGTCGTCATGGGTTCGGCGTGGGCGTGGTCGCGGAAGTATCAGGCTGACGAGGTCTCGGGTTTGGGTAGGTCAGTGGTTTTGATGGGTGCGAGCACGATCATGGCGGGAGCTGTGACGGTTGGCTTGGCGGCAAGCCTGCAGGGTCATGGTCATCATCACCACGGAGCTGCTGTGGAGGCGCAGGGTGGGCACCACGCCACTCCCGAGGCGAACATGGAGGGTCACCAGCATCCCTTGGAGGCGCAGGTTCCCGATGCCGATGGCGTGAGGACACCGCCACTGCCGTTGCAGCAGGACGGCCAGGGGCTGCCGGTGACGGATATGTCACTCGACATGGATGCCGATCAGGGCCATTCGGCTCCGGCCGATTCGCCGGTGGTGGCGCCGGGGGCGAAAACGGCACCGCCGGAATCGGAGTCGCCGGAGTCGGATTCAGGTGGCGAGACTGACGGTCACCAACACCATCACGACGACTGAGGCTGCCGCACCGGTGAGTTAGTGGTGCCCGCTGTGCGGGTTGGGCGGGCTTTCCTGTGGGGCGGCGGTGGTGTGTGCTGGGATGTCGAGAGTGGTTGTGGCGGCAGCTGCGGGCGCCGGTGGGCGGGGTGAGTAGCTGATGCCGTTGGGTGCGGCGGCGACCGGGATGGTTGCCGACACCGACAGGCTTGTCAGGTCGATGGCGGAGACGGTGTTGTCGTAGCTGTTGGTGACCCACGCGAAGTGTCCGGTGGTGTCGATCGCGACGCCGTGTGGGCCGGATCCGGTGGGCACGGTTGACCGGGTGGTCATCGCGGCGGTGTCGATGACCGACAGGGTGCGGCCCGGCTTGTCGCGGCTGCCTTGGTCGGCGGACACGATGGTCTTCTCGTCGGGGGTCAGATACAGCTGGACGGCAGGGGTGGGCACGGCCGCGGCTTCGAGCACTTTGCGTTGGGACAGATCGACTTTCACCACTCTGGGCGGATCGGTGATCCCGGTGTAGGCGTATCGGCCGTCGGCGCTCACGGCGACCTGTACGGGGGATGTGCCCACCGGCACTGCGCCGACGGCGCGGTCGGTGGCCGGGTCGATCAGGTCCAGGGCGCCGGCCGTCATGTTCGCCACCACGATCACTGAACCTCCGGAAGCCGGCCGCATCCCGTGCGGCATCCCGCCGAGGGTGATCTCGCCGGCCGGGATCAGGCCCTGCCCCTGATACACCGACACAGTGCCGTCCCCGGCGTTGGTGACGTAGACCTTGCCGTTGGGTGCCTCGATGACGTGGGCGGGGTGGGATCCGGTCGGGGCCGTGGCGGTGACCCGGTAGGTCATCGGGTCGATGGCGACCACCATGTCGGCGCCGCTGGTTGCGTACACCACTGCGCCGTCACGAACGGCCTGAACGTTGTGGGGGGCGTTGATGCCGGTCATGGTCATGGCTATCGAGTGGGTGGCCGCGTCGATGACACTGAGGCTGTCGGCGCCTTCGTCGGCGACCCAAACCGAACCGGTCGCGGCGGCCGGTGGCGGTGCGGAGGGGGCGGCGTTTTGGCGTCCCGAACAGGCGCCCAGGCTCAAGCAGGCCACGCTCAGCGTCGCGGCGGTGAGGAATCGTGCGGTGGCCATGGCGGCCCCCTTGCCTGTGTGGTGCTTCCTAGGGTGTCAACGCTAGTGGCCGTGGTCGAAGACGACCAGGGTGTGGGCGAGTGCCCCGTCGACGAAATAGGCGCGGCAGTCGAAATGGTCCTCGATCGTGGAGCCGACTTCGCTGGGCGCGTGGGTCACGCCGGAGACGTTGAGCACGGTGATGCGCGAGGCGTCGATACCGGTGAGCGGTTCGCTGGCGTTGAGCGAGGAGAAGTCCCGGCCGTCGGTGTCGAGGGTGCTCGCCTCGGTGCGAAGCTCCGTGATGGTGGCTGCGGCGGGGGAGACCAGTCGCTGCAGCACGTCGGACTGGCATCGCTGCTGGGCCAGCTCTGCGGCGGTGGGGGCGTGTTCGCCCGGTCCTGCCGGTCGCAGCGCACCGGTGCCCACGGCGATCGCGGCGGCCCCCGCCCCGGCACCGACCAGCCCGGCGGTCCACCAGAGTCGGCGGCGCCCGCCGTGCTGATCACCGTGGTGGTTGCTCATCGGCCCCCGGGTCCGTCCGGTGTGCTCGCCGCGTTGTTGCCCGCAGGTGGCGGCGGGCTGGGGGTGGCTGTGCCGCCGGCGAGCCACTGCGGCCACGGCACGCTCCAATCCCCGTTCTGCCACAGTTCCAGCGGAGCTCCGCCGGTGTCGCGGACCTCGACGACGTCGCCGGGCTGGGAGAAATCGTAGAACCAGCGGGCATTGTCGGCGCTGAGGTTCAAACAGCCGTGGGAGACGTTGGTGTTGCCCTGCGCCCACACGGTGTCTTCGAGTTCATGCAGGTAGATACCGTCGGTGCTGATGCGGGTCGCCCAGTTGATCGTTTCCTTGTAGCCCAGCCGGGAGTTGATCGGCAGCCCGTAGGTCGAGGAGTCCATGACGACCGGGTTGGCCTTGTCCATCACGGTGTAGACGCCGGGCTGGGTCCAGAAGCTGATGGTGCGCCCGCCGATGGTTTCACTGCCGCCCATGCCCATCGAGGTGGGCATGGTGCGCACCAGCTTTCCGTTGCTGAACACGCTGACCTGCTTGGTGATGTCGTTGGCGATCGAGACGTGGGCGTCGCCGATGCGGAAGCTGACCGCGGTGTCGGCCTGCCCGTAGAGGCCGTCGCCGAGGGGAACGCCGTAGATGTTGGCTGCCACCGACACGGTGGTTCCCGGCGTGTAGTAGTGGCGGGGCCGCCAGTGCGCGGTGGCGTCGTCGAGCCACGTCCAGGCGCCCTCGACCGGCGGGTCGGTAGTGACCCGCAGGGTGCGCTGGGCGGCGGCGCGGTCGGGGACGGGTTCGTCGAACCGGGCGACCACAACGGTTCCGATGCCGTAGGTGCCGCCGTCGACCAAATTCTGGTTGCCGGTGGTGGTCAGCCGCACCGCGGCCTGATTGCCCGGGATCAGGGTGGTGAAACTCGACACCAGAGCCCGGGTCGTCTGGTCTTCACCGCGGCCGGTGGCGGTCACGGTGTAGGTGCGGCCGTACCCCAACGGCACGGTCGGTTTCCACACCGTGTTGTCCGGGGTCACCACCGCGTCGATGGGCTTGCCGGCGTCGTTGACCATCCTCACGCTCAGCAGGGTCCCGGCGGTCGCGGTGACGGTGACCGGTGCGAGCGGATCGACGTGCTGCGCATTCGGTGCAAGGCTCATCGACAGCGTGACCGGAGCCGGTGGCACCACGGCGCGGTGGGAGTCGGGGGCCGACTCGGCGTGACGGGCACACAGCAGCGGCGGGCAGTTCAACGCGCTGGGCATCGCGACCACTACGGCGAGCAGGACCGCCAGGTGCACGATCAGTAGCGCACGCCGCCGCAGATGCCTGGGTCCGGTTATCGCGGTAGTTCGGCCGGTGTGCAACTGCGCTCATCCTCCGAAGAGTAGGTACAACCCGGTCAGGGTGTAGGCGACCATCACCAGCATCATGGCGAGTTGTCCGGTCAGTTGGTGGCCCACCGGTATCACCCGCAGCGCCTGATCGTGGGCGGCGAGGACACCCACGACGTGGCCGGCCACCACGCAGGCGACCTTGATGGTCCACAGCAGCGTCGGGTTCAGCGACAGCACATAGACCACGTCGCCGGAGTCGAGCCCGAACAGCTGCCAGCCTGCGCCCAAGGGGTCGGCCAGACGGACCACCGTCTCCTGGCCGCGCTCGACCAGGTAGGACAGGTAGTGGGCGAAGATGTAGCCCACGACGATCGGAATGAGGCAGTGCGCCAGCCGGCCGGGCAACTCGCGGCGCTGCTCGCGGGTGACGCCGCCGGTCGCGCGGGCCGCGGCCGAAAACGTCACGCCCACAACGGCGACGAAGACCAGCAGGCCAACGGTCCTGATTGCGGAGCCGCCGCCGGCCTCACCGACGAGCAGCACGCCGGCGGCGTTGCGGTCGACGAAGTTGCGGAAGCCTGTGAACCCGGAGAAGCTGTCGAACGCGGTGGAACCCAGGAGCACCGCCATCACCGCGACGGTGCCGGGCCGTATCGGCAGGGTGGGCAGGTGA
>CAYPTG010000168.1:0-5480 GCA_964413455.1 uncultured Mycobacterium sp.
ACGCCCGGAGGTCACCGAGGTCGTCGTGGATGGAGACCTCGCCACGGTGCGGCTGACCTGGACCGGCGCGGTCACCGCCGCCGACGGCACGGTGATCGAACATATGCGGGAAAAGGGCCTGGATGTGTTCCGCCGTCAAGCCGACGGGAAGTGGCGCATCACGGTGTCCTACGCATTCACGCCCTGAGGAATTCCAGCTCTGACTAGGGCTTTTACCATCACGGCAACCGATTCCGCTCGCCGATACCGTGAACAGTGAACAATGGGACAAATGACGATTGCCCGTAACTCCGCACTCCTCGCCGCACTGACCCTGACGGCCGGCCTGCTCGCTTCCGGATGCGCCAAGACAGCCGAAGCCCCCACCGTGTCGAGTTCGGCCCAACAGCCGTCGGCCGGCGCCACCGACCTCAAGTCGCTTGTTCCCACGCCGGCCAACACCGCGATCAACAAGGGGCCGGATCCGCTGGCCGACAACGGTATTCACTTCTACTACCAAGTCAACGGTGCGCCGAACGAGGCGATGGACGCCTTCAAGACCGCGCTGCAGGGCAAGGGCTGGGACGTCAGCACCATCGTGTCCTCGGCGAGCGGATCCGGTGGTGGCGGGGCCACCTACATCGGAACGCACGGCGAGGCATACGGCGTCTTCGACGGCGGTGGCTTCAAGGACACCACCTACATCGACGTGTGCACCTGGCCGGTCAAGCCGGCCAACCCGAATTGCACACGCGGCGAACGATAGTCACTCACCGCGTCGCCTAGCCGGGCGACGATCAAGCGGCGGCAGCCGCGTTGAGGAGCGGGGCCAATTAAGACTGGGCAGCTCAGCGCCAATAGCCCTGATGGGCCAACGCGGCCTCGTCTTCGAGAAGTGGTCCCACTACCGCGACCGGGCGTTGCCCGTGCAGCAGGATGTCGCGGCACGGCAGCGCAAACGCCGTCTGCGGCGGATTGTCGCCGGTGAACTCGAATAGCCGGCGGTTCGACATGCCGTACACCACCCGCCCGATTCCGGCCCAGTACGCCGCACCCGCGCACATGGTGCACGGCTCGGTGCTGGCGTACAGCGTCGCGGCGTTCATACCCTCGTAGTTGAGTGTCCGCCACGCCGCAGCGGCCGCCACCAATTCGGCGTGCTGTGTGGGATCGCCGCCGAGGGCGGAGGTATTGCGTTGTTCGGCAACCACATTGCCCGCGGCGTCGGCCACCAACGCACCGTAGGGAGCCCCGCCCAGCTGGCGCGCCTCGACGGCCAGCGTGAACGTGCGGCGAAGTAGCCCGAGATCGACGGCGTCCCCCGGTGCGCCGTGCGCCGACGCCGACCGGGTCAGCGACGATCCGGCCAAGCCGGCCAGTACACCCGCGCCGAGAAGAACAGTCCGCCGTCCGATCAGCGGGTGCAAGGCAGTCCGCCGGCCGGGCCGAAGCCGCAGGGCACCGCGGGGTTACCGACGTGACCACCCGGCGGTACGGCCACCATCGGGCTGCGTGTCACGTCGGTGTGGACGGCCTTCTCGGTCGGGACCGGACGCACGGTGGGGGCGGGATGCGACACGCCGGGTTCGGCCGGCTTCTCGGTGCGTGGACTACAGGCCACCGTGACGGTCCCCATCCCGACAATCGACACAGCGCCGATGAGCAGAGCGACCCTCCGCGGTGTCACGGCTCGCATGTGGTTCACCCTTCTCACACCAGCTTTGCCGCGATGTTATCCCGACGCAGTGCGCTCAGGGCGGCGCGGGGGCACCGGGGAACGCCTCGGCTCCGCAAACACAGCCGTGGCTATCGTCGTGACCGGCGTCTTTCGTGCAGTAGTGCACTCCGGTGTCGCGGGGGTCGCCCGGACCGCTGCCGGTGGTCCACACCTGTCCGCAGACTGCCACGCTCGGTGTCGTCAACTCGCCGGCGGCTGGTAGAGCTGGTCGGGATGCGTTGCGTACCAATGATCTTCGAGCCTGCGCACCTTGCGGTGCGCGAGGGCAAACCAGCCCAAGCCGCCACCGACGAGTGCCACGGCGAGCCCAAGTGCGGTCAACGCGACGACCCCGGCCCCAGTGGCCAGGCTATGCAAACCAATCGCCAGCGCCACCAAACCGAGTCCGACCAAGGCCATACCCGGAAGGTTAATGTCGCTTTTCATCGATTCACCCGCATGCTGACGCGTGGTCCGGGAATGGTCTACCGGATCGCGAATTGACTTGTACATCACAATCCTCCCATCGACTGCGCCAGACAACTTCACATGCCCGCCTGGCGATCTGGGCTGTGGAATGAATACCCGCCGACGACACAACCAAACCCGATGTACCCGTTCGGGTTCAGCGGGAGTGAAACGCCGACCGGAGAAGGTCGGCATCCATGTCAGCCGGCGCCGCCTCTGTGGTGGCGTAGCTGTACACCGCGGTGCGGAAGATCGTGTTCAACACCGTGTACACGACCGTCAGCGTCAGCGCGTAGACGATGAAGACGACGCTGATCGCCGAGGCGCCGGCCTGCCCGCCGACGTCGCTCACCAACAATGCGCCGAGACCGAACAAGGGCAGCAGGAACAGGAGTAGCACGGCACCGAGCCCGGCTGTGCCGCTGAGGGATTCGCCCCACGTTCGCCGCAGGATCGATGAGGACCGTTTGACCGCGTTGATCGGTCCCATCCCTTCGGTGACCACGACGGGCAATACGAAGTAGGTGGCCACTGTCCAAACGACGTCGGCGATGCCTTGGGCCAATTCCCCCCAGAAGCCGAACCTGCTGCTCAACACCGATTGCAGCCCGCGAAGCACGACACCGACGGTGGCCGCCAGCAGCGACCACCCCAGAATCTGCGGCAGCCGGCTACTTGCCGCGGCAAAGCCGGAACGGATGGACGGCCGCTGCCGGTAGAAGCTCTGCAACGCGCACGCGATCAGCGCGGCATTGCAGAAGACGATCACGAACGTACAGAGGAAATACCAGACGAATACCGCAACACCGCCCAGCACCTTCATCGCGTTATCCGACAGGCCCAAGCTATCCGCCGTCGCCGCCCCGAGAATCACAGGCACGACGAGAACGGCGCTCACGGCAATCAGCGCGATCCCGGAGATGACGGGAAATATCAGCAGACTGGGATTGCTCTTCAGTACCGCCCCGCTTGCTTTGGCCATTTCCCAGCCGCGTCGAAACGAGCCGAACATCGCCACTCCTCTCGGGGCGTGCAGATTCACCAGGTTGAGGCTACAAGTCTGAGCCGGGATCATCAGGGCTCACCGCCGACCGAATACCGCTTGGCCCCACAGAACCACCATAGGATCATGGCTGCCGCTCCAGCCGAGTCCATCGGCGGGAAACCAGACCGGATTGGAATCAGTGACTGCACGAGAAGTGGCGTTCAGCGCCACCAATCCGGTCAGCGGGATCGGCATACGCAACTCGCTGACCGGGGTGCTCTGGGCTGACTTCAACCACATGCATCTATCGGCCGGGTTTCCGCACGCCGGCCGACGGCTGATCGACACCCCACGGCGCCTCGACGCCGCGTCTCTCATCCCCGAAGAGATGAACGTCGACCGCTCCGTTCAGGATCGCTCCCCCCAGCACCCGGACGCCCGCGACGTGCTGGCCACCTCCGCAAGCACCGTGGTACTGGTCGAGCATGTGGAACGAGGGATCCTGGTGTCCGCGTGCGCCGAATCCGCCGAAGCGGTGAAGGCCGTCCTCGACCACGTCGAGTCGCGTATTCCCAAGTCGCGCAAGAGTATTAACACCCTGGACATCGCCGTCTGGTACGACGGCAGGAACGGTTCGGACAGCTTCACCAATAACATCCAGGTGCCGAGGTGGCATGACATCGCCCGCAACTACCCCGCCGCGGTGGCTACCCCGTTGGCGGCGCTGATGGGCATGAAGCGGCCCCGCAACCGGGGCAGGCTCATCCTGTGGCACGGCGAACCCGGAACCGGGAAGACAACGGCGGTGCGGGCATTGATCCGTTCGTGGCAGCGGTGGTGCACCACAAACTATGTAGCCGACCCCGAGCGACTCTTCGCCAGCACCGAATACCTCCTGGAAGTCGTCGGCCGCACCGACACCGGCCCCACCGGCCGAAAGCCCGAACCGTGGCGGCTGATCGTCGCCGAAGACAGCGACGAATTTCTGCGGGTCTCCGCCCGCAGGGAGGCCGGCGCCGCCCTGGGCAGACTGCTCAACCTCTCCGACGGCATCCTGGGCCAGGGAACGAACACCCTGCTGCTGCTCACCACCAACGAGCGCCTGGACAAGCTGCATCCGGCGCTGATCCGCCCCGGACGATGCCTGGCCCAGATCGAATTCACCACGTTCACCCCCGCCGAGGCCGACGCATGGCTTCCCAGTGGGCTGCCGCGGCCGAGCGCACCGATCAGCCTGGCCGAACTGATCAATCTGCGTGACGGCGCGGACCGTATCGCCACCGGCATCGAGCCGGCCCCCAATATCGGGAACTATCTGTAGCCGGTCTGTGTGTCGCACCGGAGAAGGAGCGAGAACATGTCATCTGCGGTTCGGTCTGCGATTTCGTCGATCCTGGGACTCGCCGGATTCGCGCTGCTGCTGTTCGCCCCCGCCGGGACCCTCAACTATTGGCAGGCATGGGTGTTTCTCGGTGTTTTCGCCGTCACCTCGCTGTTGCCAACCCTCTATCTGAACCGCATCGACCCCGCGGCGGTCGAGCGCCGCAGGCACGCCGGGCCGAGAGCCGAGACCCGTACCGTCCAGAAAGCCCTAGTGCTCGGGATATTCGTCAGCTTCGCCGCCATGCTGGTGGTATCGGGACTCGACCATCGGTTCGGCTGGTCTAAGGTTCCTGCCGCGATATCGGTGCTCGGTGACGTCATGGTGGCCGTCGGCCTGGGGGTCGCGATACTGGTCGTCTTCCAGAACCGGTACGCCGCCGCCACCATCACCGTCGAGGACGGTCAACCGCTTGTCACCACCGGTCTCTACGGGATCGTGCGTCATCCGATGTACTCGGCCAGTGTGGTGCTGATGGTCGGGATGGCACTTGCCTTGGGGTCGTATTGGGCGCTGGTTGTCGCAGCCGGCGGTGTGCTGCTGCTGGTCGCCCGGATTCTCGATGAGGAGAAGCTGCTCAGCGAGCAGCTGGCCGGATACCGCGACTATATGCAGCAGGTGCGCTACCGATTGGTGCCGCCGGTCTGGTGAATTCAGCCGCTAATTCCGGCGACTGGCGCGCGAAAGCGAGTAGGTACCTTTACTGTTCTGTCCAACGACTTTGCTGAGACCCCGAAACAGCACTCGGGCCTCGCATCGAGAGGAATGCAGCGTTGGCCATTATTAGCCCCTCCATGAGCGTGCGGGAACTGACCGTACGGGGCGTCATCCTCGGCGGCTTGATCACCCTGATCTTCACCGCCGCCAACGTCTACCTGGGCCTCAAGGTTGGTTTGACGTTCGCCACGTCGATCCCCGCAGCGGTCATCTCGATGGCGGTATTGCGGAAT
>CAYPTG010000169.1:0-5467 GCA_964413455.1 uncultured Mycobacterium sp.
GTTGATGTCGTGATGACCGTGCTGCACGCCGGTGGCAAGTTTGAAGAGGGTGCCTACCAGGTCTCCGGTGGCCTGCACGGGGTGGGCGTCTCGGTGGTCAACGCACTGTCCACCCGCCTGGAGGCGGACATCTGCCGCGATGGCTACGAGTGGTTCCAGACCTACGACCACTCCGTCCCGGGCAGCATCAAGCAGGGTGAGAAATCCACCAAGACCGGCACCACGATCCGATTCTGGGCGGACCCAAGCATCTTCGAGACCACCAGGTACGAGTTCGAGACCGTCGCGACCCGGCTTCGAGAGATGGCCTTCCTCAACAAGGGGTTGACCATCACGCTGACCGACGACCGGCTCACCAAGTTCGAGGTCATCGACGAGGTGGTCAGCGACACCGCCGAAGCGCCGAAGTCCGCCGAGGCCAAGGCCGCCGAACAGGCCGCAGCGCAGAAGGCCACCCACCGCACCTTCCACTACCCCGGCGGTCTGGTGGACTTCGTCAAGCACATCAACCGTTCCAAGCAGCCGATCCACAACAGCGTGGTGGGCTTCAGCGGCGGCGGCAAGAGCGAGGGCCACGAGCTGGAAGTCGCCATGCAGTGGAACGCCGGCTACTCCGAGTCGGTGTACACCTTCGCCAACACCATCAACACCCACGAGGGCGGCACCCACGAAGAGGGCTTCCGGGCGGCACTGACCACGGTGGTCAATAAGTACGCCAAAGACAAGAAGTTGCTCAAGGACAAGGACCCGAACCTCACCGGCGACGACATCCGGGAGGGTCTTGCCGCGGTGGTCTCGGTGAAGGTGTCCCAGCCCCAGTTCGAAGGTCAGACCAAAACCAAGCTGGGCAACACCGAGGTCAAGTCATTTGTGCAGAAGGTCTGCAACGAGCAGCTGAACCATTGGTTCGAGTCCAACCCCGCGGACTCGAAAATCATTGTGAACAAGGCGGTTTCGTCGGCACAAGCCCGGCTCGCCGCACGCAAGGCCAGGGAGTTGGTACGCCGCAAGAGCGCCACCGACTTGGGCGGACTGCCCGGCAAGCTTGCCGATTGCCGCTCCACGGACCCGAAGGTTTCCGAACTCTATGTGGTGGAGGGTGATTCGGCCGGTGGCTCGGCCAAGAGTGGCCGCGATTCGATGTTCCAGGCGATCCTGCCGTTGCGCGGCAAGATCATCAACGTCGAGAAAGCCCGCATCGACCGGGTGCTGAAGAACACCGAAGTCCAGGCCATCATCACCGCGCTGGGCACCGGCATCCACGACGAATTCGACATCTCCCGGTTGCGCTACCACAAGATCGTGCTGATGGCCGACGCCGGCATCGACGGCCAGCACATTTCGACGCTGCTGCTGACGCTGCTGTTCCGGTTCATGAAGCCGCTAATCGAAAACGGCCACGTCTTCCTGGCCCAGCCGCCGCTGTACAAGCTGAAATGGCAACGCACCGAACCGGAATTCGCCTATTCCGACCGGGAGCGCGACGGCCTGCTGGAGGCCGGTTTGAAGGCCGGCAAGAAGATCAACAAAGACGACGGGATTCAGCGCTACAAGGGCCTCGGTGAGATGGATGCCAAGGAATTGTGGGAGACCACCATGGATCCGTCGGTTCGGGTGCTTCGCCAGATCACTCTCGATGACGCTGCCGCCGCCGATGAACTCTTCTCCATCCTGATGGGCGACGACGTCGAGGCGCGGCGCAGCTTCATCACCCGAAATGCCAAAGACGTTCGCTTCCTTGATGTTTAACGTCGTTTGACGATGTTTGACGAACTCCCGCAACACGCCACTGCCGATCAGAGGATCCGATGACCGATATCACCCTGCCGCCCGACGGGACCGACGGCGACCGAATCGAACCGGTCGACATCCAGCAGGAGATGCAGAACAGCTACATCGACTACGCGATGAGCGTGATCGTCGGGCGCGCGCTGCCGGAGGTTCGCGACGGCCTCAAGCCGGTGCATCGCCGGGTGCTCTACGCGATGTACGACTCAGGCTTCCGCCCGGACCGCAGCCACGCCAAGTCGGCCCGCTCGGTCGCCGAAACCATGGGCAACTATCACCCGCACGGCGACGCCTCGATCTACGACACCCTGGTCCGGATGGCCCAGCCGTGGTCGCTGCGTTACCCGCTGGTCGACGGGCAGGGCAACTTCGGCTCGCCGGGCAACGACCCGCCGGCGGCCATGAGGTACACCGAGGCCCGGCTCACCCACCTGGCCATGGACATGCTGCGCGAAATCGACGAGGAGACAGTCGATTTCATTCCGAACTACGACGGCCGGGTACTAGAGCCGACGGTACTGCCGAGCCGGTTCCCCAACCTGCTGGCCAACGGATCGGGCGGCATCGCGGTAGGAATGGCCACCAACATCCCGCCGCACAACCTGCACGAGCTGGCCGAGGCCGTCTACTGGTGTCTGGAGAACTTCGAGGCCGACGAAGAGGCGACCCTGGCCGCGATGATGGAGCGGGTCAAAGGACCCGACTTCCCGACCTCGGGCCTGATCGTCGGCACCCAGGGCATCGCCGACGCCTACACCACCGGCCGCGGTTCCATCCGGATGCGCGGCGTGGTGGAAATCGAAGAGGATTCCCGCGGGCGCACCTCGATCGTCATCACCGAACTGCCCTACCAGGTCAACCACGACAACTTCATCACCTCGATCGCCGAACAGGTCCGCGAGGGCAAGCTGGGCGGAATCTCCAACATTGAGGACCAGTCCAGCGACCGGGTGGGCTTGCGCATCGTTGTGGAAATCAAGCGTGACGCCGTAGCCAAGGTGGTGCTGAACAACCTTTACAAGCACACCCAGCTGCAGACCAGCTTCGGCGCCAACATGCTGTCCATCGTCGACGGCGTGCCGCGCACGCTGCGGCTGGACCAGATGATCCGGCTCTACGTTGAACACCAGCTCGACGTCATCGTCCGCCGGACCACTTACCGGCTGCGCAAGGCCAATGAACGGGCCCACATCCTGCGCGGCCTGGTCAAAGCTCTGGACGCCCTCGACGAGGTGATCGCCCTGATCCGGGCCTCGGAGACCGTCGACATCGCCAGGGCGGGCCTCATCGAACTGCTCGATATCGACGAGATCCAGGCCCAGGCGATCCTGGACATGCAGTTGCGCCGGCTGGCCGCGCTGGAACGCCAGCGCATCGTCGACGACCTGGCCAAGATCGAGGCCGAGATCGCCGACCTCGAGGACATCCTGGCCAAGCCGGCACGTCAGCGGGTGATCGTCCGCGAGGAGCTCGCCGAGATCGTCGAGAAGCACGGCGATGAACGTCGCACCCGGATCGTCGCCGCCGAAGGAGAGGTCTCCGACGAGGATCTGATCGCCCGCGAAGATGTCGTCGTCACCATCACCGAGACCGGCTACGCCAAACGCACCAAGACCGACCTGTACCGCAGCCAGAAACGCGGCGGCAAGGGCGTGCAGGGCGCCGGGCTCAAGCAGGACGACATCGTGCGGCACTTCTTCGTCTGCTCCACCCACGACTGGATCCTGTTCTTCACCACCCAGGGCCGGGTGTACCGGGCCAAGGCCTACGAGCTGCCCGAGGCGCTGCGCATCGCCCGCGGACAGCACGTCGCCAACCTGCTGGCCTTCCAGCCCGAAGAGCGCATCGCCCAGGTCATCCAGATCAAGAGCTACGAGGACGCCCCCTACCTGGTGCTGGCCACCCGCCGGGGCCTGGTGAAGAAGTCCAAGCTCAGCGACTTCGACTCCAACCGGTCCGGCGGCATCGTCGCGGTCAATCTGCGCGACGGCGACGAACTGGTCGGCGCGGTGCTGTGTTCGGCCGACGAGGACCTGTTGATGGTCAGCGCCAAGGGGCAGTCGATCCGGTTCTCGGCCACCGATGAGGCACTGCGGCCGATGGGCCGGGCCACCTCCGGTGTGCAGGGCATGCGGTTCAACGAGGACGATCAGCTGCTGTCGCTCAACGTGGTCCGAGAAGGTACGTATCTGCTGGTCGCGACGGCCGGCGGCTACGCCAAGCGCACCGCGATCGAGGAGTACACCGCGCAGGGCCGCGGTGGTAAAGGCATCCTGACCATCCAGTACGACAGACGGCGTGGCAGTCTGGTGGGCGCGCTGGTGGTCGATGATGACAGCGAGCTGTACGCGATCACTTCCGGCGGCGGAGTCATCCGTACGGCGGCTCGACAGGTGCGCAAGGCTGGCCGCCAGACCAAGGGCGTTCGGTTGATGAACCTGGGTGAGGGCGACACACTGATAGCCATTGCCCGCAACGCCGAGGAACAGGACCCCGAAGACGGGTCCGACTCGGACGCCACGTAGTGGGTTACAGGTAAGGAGACGTGGTGAGTTCACCGAACGAGCCGGGCCACATCCCGACGGGCGAGCGCCCGGCCAACGGGGAGGGTTCGACCGACCTTCCGCCGTGGCAGACCGCCGCCCGGAGCCGGGCCGAGGGTGCAGCCCGGCGCATGGTCCCCGAGGCTTCCGCGCGGCCGGTCGCGTCGACGACGACGGCCGGTGACCCACGCCGCTACATCACCGGGCTGGCGGCACCGGACCTGTCATCGCTGGATTCGGCGACCCAGCGCACCGACGTCGCCGGGATCGAGCCCTACCCCAGCGAACTACCGGATCTTTCCGGCCCGCTTCCCCGTCCGGCGCCCACGGCTCCGCAGGGACGCAGATCGGTGCCGGAGGTCCAGTCGGCGCCCACCCCGGCGCCGAGTTCCCGGGTCCAGGTCGGCGGCCGGTCCCGCGGCCCGGTTCGGGCCAGCATGCAGGTCCGTCGCATCGACCCGTGGAGCACGCTGAAGGTGTCGTTGCTGCTCAATATTGCGCTGTTCTTCGTGTGGATGGTCGCGGTCGCGTTCCTCTACCTGGTGCTCGGCGCAATGGGCGTGTGGAGCAAGCTCAACAGCAACGTCGGTGATTTGTTGACCAGCGGCGGCGGTGGTGAGCTGGTGTCGGCCGGCACCGTCTTCGGTGGTGCCGCGCTGGTCGGCCTGGTCAACATCGTGCTGTTGACCGCGATGGCCACCGTGGGTGCCTACATCTACAACCTGGGCACCGATATCGTCGGCGGTGTCGAAGTCACCCTTGCCGATCTGGACTGATCACCCAGCCTCAGGTTTGGGTGGGCTGCCGCCGGTGCGGTAATCTTCCTCGCGCATCGCATGCCATAAGGGCCTATAGCTCAGGCGGTTAGAGCGCTTCGCTGATAACGAAGAGGTCGGAGGTTCGAGTCCTCCTAGCCCCACGGGAAGGTGCACGTCGATGAACAGGGTGCTGATGCTCGGCGCCGCCGTTGCCCTGGCTGCCGCACTGATGGTGTGGCGGTCGCAGCACGACGCCGAGGTGTGGCACACAGTCGCCGATTCGCCTTACTGATCGGGACCAGGGGCCTTAGCTCAGTTGGTAGAGCGCTGCCTTTGCAAGGCAGATGTCAGGAGTTCGAATCTCCTAGGCTCCACAAG
>CAYPTG010000170.1:0-3421 GCA_964413455.1 uncultured Mycobacterium sp.
CTGGAAACCGTCACGGCGGGAAGGCTTTACGTCGACGGGGAACTGGTGGGCTACCGGGAGAGCCGCGGCAAGCTGTACGAGATGCCGGCCCGGGACGCGGCCCGGCAACGCCGAGATGTCGGCATGGTGTTCCAGCACTTCAACCTGTTTCCGCACCGCACCGCGCTGGAGAACATCGTCGAAGCGCCGGTGCATGTAAAGAAGACCGGCAAGGCGCAGGCCACCGAGCGTGCCCGCGAGCTGCTCGGGCAGGTGGGGCTGTCTGACAAGGCCGACGCCTATCCGGCGCAGCTGTCCGGCGGTCAGCAGCAGCGGGTGGCAATCGCCCGGGCGTTGGCCATGGACCCCAAGTTGATGCTGTTCGACGAGCCCACCTCGGCGCTGGATCCCGAGCTGGTCGGCGAAGTGCTGAATGTGATGAAAAAGCTTGCCGCCGCGGGGATGACGATGATCGTGGTTACTCACGAGATGGGGTTCGCCCGTGAGGTGGCCGATCAGCTGGTGTTCATGGACGGCGGGGTGATCGTAGAGAGCGGACCGCCGCGGGAGGTGCTGAGCAACCCGCAGCACGAGCGCACCCAGGCGTTCCTATCGAAGGTGATGTAAGGCTTCAGCGCACGCCCGACTCGATCTCGGTGACGACACCGGCCGCGGCTTTGTCGACCAGCGGGGTCAGGGTGAAGCCGGCTGCCACGGTGTCCTCGATTCGGCGTCTCAGATCGCCGGACACCATGTGCCCCTGCAAGCTCCGGCCAGGGCAGTCGGTCGCCGGAGCGACTTCTTGGTGGCTGGCCAGCGTACTGGTGGTAATACCGAATTGCTGTGTCGCCCAGGCGAAGATCAGGGCCGCACCGTTGAGTTGCGCGTCGGACACGGTTTCCTGATCGAAGTCGCCCTCACACAGTACGAGGAAATGTCCGGTGGTGTCGTAGTCGGTAGCGGTGTCCCCGGCGATCGCGGTGTCCCGTAACGCGAAGATGTTCCCGTGGCGGTCGACGGCTGCGTGGTAGGCGATGTCGATCCAGCCCAAGTCATCCTGGTGGTAGCGCTGATGCTGGCGTAGCCGGGCCGCGATTGCCCGGTTGTCGGGAAGCGCGACCGCAGAATGATGGACGGTCATTCGGGTGATGGTGTGCGGCCTTCCGCCCGGACGCGGGGGACGGGCTCCCCATGACGCCCGGTCCAGGATGACGCCGGCGTTGGTTTGGGGGGCCGGCGCGGCGGTGGCGACTCGGTGATCTGGACTCGCATATCCCCCGCCGATCACGGCGGCGGCGCCAGCCAGATGGAGGGCCTGCCGCCGGGTGACTCGATTATTCATGGACAGCGGTGCTTATCCGATCCGGCTGCCGGCGGACTCGTCCGACAGGTCTTCAACCACGTACTCCGGGGGCAGCGCAGCATTGCGGCCCACCAGGAACCAGGTGCGCATCACGCCTTTGCCCTTGACCGCGACCTCACCGCGCTCCTGGAGGACGAACTCGTCACGCAGACGTTCGTACACGTCCTGGGTCACCTGGATGCGGCCGATCTCGTCGGTGGTCTCCATCCGTGAAGCGACGTTGACGGCGTCGCCCCAGACGTCGTAGAAGAACCGGCGAGCACCGACCACCCCGGCCACCACCGGCCCGGCGGCGATCCCCATCCGCAGCGGCACCGGGTTGCCGTGCGGATCGCTCAGGCCCGCGACCGCCCGCGACATGTCAAGGGCCAGTGCGGCAATCGCCTCGACGTGGTCGGCCCGCGGGGTGGGCACCCCGCTCACCACCATGTAAGCGTCGCCGGTGGTCTTGATCTTCTCCAGCCCGTGCCGGTCCACTAGTCGGTCGAAAGTGGTGTACAGCCGGTCCAGGAACCGCACCAGGTCGGTCGGCGGCATGTCGCTGGCCCGCTCGGTGAATCCGGCGATATCGGTGAACAGGATGGAGGCGTCGTCGTAGCGGTCGGCGATCACCCCGTGCGCGGGATCTTTCAGTTTCTCGGCCACGGTGGCCGGCAGGATGTTGGTCAGCAGCGCCTCCGAGCGGCTGTACTCCACCTCCATCGCGGCCTCGGCGCGCGACACCTCCCGCATGACGTACCAGACGGTGGTGAACATCAGGATGCAGGCGCCGACGGTGGTGAACACGAACCCGGACACCAGCGCCCAGCGCGGTTGAATACCGGTGTCGGCCGGGACGAAGTACTGCAGCCCGATCACTAGTGCGGCACCCACGGCCGCGACCACACCGGCCAACATCAGATGGTCGATGCCCAGCACCAGCACCGCCAGCGACGCCGACACCAGGTAGTAGAACTGCACGCCGGAGTCGGTGCCGATCTGGGTGCCGACGAACGTCAGCGCCGAGAAGGAGACGATGACGAAAACCATTGCGGCGACTGTATTTCCGAATCGGTGCAGCAGTGGGATGGCCAGGAACACCACCGCCAGCGCCACATTGATCAGGCCGATGTAGAGCACGCCGTGACCGGTCAAGGTTTGCAGCACACCCAGGGTGGCGGTCAGCACCGCGGCAATCCAGGTGGCGAAGTTCAACACCCGCTGCGGGCGGCTGACGGCGTCCGCCCAGTGCTGGTTGCGGGCCGGGGGCCGACGCTGCAGCCGCTCACAGTCCGATCGCCGAAACTGTCCTTCGGACAGCATCCGGGTCGCGCATTTCCGCTCGGACCACATCTATGCAGCGTAAACGGTACAAGCGTGGCTCAGCACGTGTACTGCACGCCGATCCCGGCCGGTGGCGGGGACTGCCGGGTGCAGCCGAACGGTTCGACACCGGCGTCGCTGTAACGCACCGCGGTGCGGTGCGCATAGTTGACGCACACCAGCGTGGCGTCGTCGGTGCGGCAGCGGAAGTCACCGAAGGACAGCGAACCGCCCGGCGGCAGCGGCGCGCCCTGCCCGACGACGAATCGGCCGGGGTCGCCGTGCGGCGAGCCGATCCGCACGCTGGAGCCGTCGAAGTCGACCCACCCCCCTTTCCATTCGCCGTACACATTCGTCGGTTGCGGCGGCGGGTTGACCAGGTTCACCAGGCAGGCCAGATCGCCGGCGGCGCGCTTGGCGTCGGTCATGCAGCTGATCCCCGAGGGGGTGGTGAACGCGGTGTCCTCACCCAGATCGGTGCTGACGCCGCCGCGCAGCGCCACCCGGAAATCGGCGCCCTCTACCGGCGGTCCGGCCTCCACCCAGGCGATCGCCGCGGCCACCGGCTCGTCGACGGCCGGGGCCGTGCTGCTCGCTGCCGCCGACGACGAGGTGGTGGCCGGCTTCGACGGGCCGGTCGTCGTGCTGGCGCTGCGTGACGGGGTGATGGGCGTCAGCTGGGTGGCCGTCGGCGTGCCCGCCGGGTGCGCCGAACACCCGGCCGCCAGCGCCGCGGCGGCCAGCAAGACGGTGATCCGCATCCGGGAACTAACTTCT
>CAYPTG010000170.1:3431-5459 GCA_964413455.1 uncultured Mycobacterium sp.
CGGCCATTTCGTCGTGCTTGCCCTGCTTGGTGGGGCTGTTCTCGATGGTCACGGCGATCACGATGATGGCGATGATGCTCAGCAGGCCACCGAGGAAGGGGACGATCGGCAGCAGCGTGAAGGCGTTGCGGATGGCCGACTGCTTCCAGGTGGGCTTGGGCGCCCCGGCGGGGCCGTGCACCCGAAGGCCCAGCAGCGCCTTGCCGGGCGTGCGGCCCTGCAAGACTTCGAACAGCACGAAGTAGACGAACGTCAGGAAGCCGGTGAAGATCCCGGCGGCCAGGATGCGGCTATCCGAATCGAACATGAATGACAGCAGGAACGACACGATGGAAACGCCGACAGCGTCGATCAGACGTGCGCCCAGCCGTCGTCCCAGATGTCCGGGACCGCCCAACCCGACCGGGGGAGTGCCCGGGAAATAGCCGCCGGGTGCGCCGTACGGCTGGGTGGCCGGCGGGTAGACCCCAGGCGGGGGCGGGGCATAGCCGGGCGGCGGGGGCGGGTAGCCCGGAACCGGGCCGTAGCCGGGCGGCGGGGGTGGGGGTGCGTAACCCGGAGGCGGGGCCACGGGGTAACCGGGTGGCGGATAGCCGACACCTTGAGGTTGTCCGTAGACATCGGCTTGCGGGGGTTGCGGCTGTCCGTAAGCGTCGGGCAGCGGTGGATAGCCGGACGGTTGCCCGAGGGCGTTGGGATCCTGGTCACCCGTTGTCATCTGCGGTCTCCTCAAGGGACGTCGGTTCGCCCCAATCTACCCGCGGGCGGTGAACCGGGGACGGCTCTGCGGTACCGGGCGAGTCGCCGGCGCTCACCAACCGGTGCTCAGCACCCGGTCGAGCATGTCGACGAAGAAGTCGGCGGACTCGCGGGTGATGCACATCGGCGGCTTCATCTTCAGCACGTTCTGCCGGTCGCCGGTGGGCTGCACAATCACTCCCAGCTCGCGCATCCGCTCGCAGATCGCCGCGGTCACGGCGGCCACCGGCTCCAGCGTGGTGTTGTCGCGGACCAGCTCCACGCCCAGATACAGGCCGCTACCGTGCACGGTGCCGATCAACGGGTGCCGATTCGCCAGCTCGATGATCCGGGCGATGAGGTGGTCGCCGACGGTGACGGCGTTGTTCTGCAGACCTTCGCGCTCGATCAGGTCGAGCACGGTCAGCCCGACCACACACGACACCGGGCTGCCGCCGGCTGAGGAGAAGAAGTAGCCCTGGCTGCGGTAGGCATCGGCGATGGCTTTGGTGGTGATGACCGCGCCGAGCGGGTGGCCGTTGCCCATCGCCTTGGCGACACAGACGATGTCGGGCACCACCTCCTGCTGCTCGAAGGCCCAGAACCAGCGGCCGGTGCGGCCGTAGCCGACCTGTACCTCGTCGGCGATGGCCAGCCCGCCGGCCGCCCGCACCGCGCGGTACACCGCAGCCAGGTAGCCGTCCGGCAGGGCGATGCCGCCGGCGTTGCCGTAGAACGGCTCGCAGATGAACGCCGCCGGTGGATGTCCCTGCGCGACAAGGTCTTCGATGACCGCGACCGCTTCGGGGGCGTACTTCGATGCGTCCGCGCCGCGATGTTCGCCCCGGTAGGCGTTGGGGGAGGCCACTGTGTGCACCCACGGCGGCCTGGTGGATAGCGCGTTGGGGTTGTCCGCGGTCGAGGTCGAGATGGCGTCGGTGGCATACGTCCAGCCGTGGTAGGCCTCGGCCACCGCGACGATGTCGTGGCGTCCGGTGGCGGCCATCGCCAGCCGCAACGCCAGGTCGTCGGCCTCCGAGCCGGAGTTCACCAGGAACACGGTGTCCAGCGGGTCGGGCAGGGTCGCGGCCAGCCGCTCGGAGAGCGCCGCCACGCCGGCGTAGTTGAACCGTGAGTTGGTGTTGAGCCGCCGCCACTGCCGGGCCACCGCGTCGGCCAGCACCGGATGGCCGTGGCCCAGCACCGCCACGTTGTTGACCATGTCGAGATAGCTGCGGCCGTCGGTGCCGATCAGATGCTCGCGCCAGCCTCGTTCGATGCGCGGCGGGT
>CAYPTG010000171.1:0-2916 GCA_964413455.1 uncultured Mycobacterium sp.
GTCGCAGCGATGTTGAGGCGGTGCGCCGGGCCACCGCGGCGATCGCGCACGGCGTTGGTGTGGTCGGGTTGCTCAACGTGCAGTACGCGCTCAAGGACGACGTGCTCTACGTGCTGGAGGCCAATCCGCGGGCCAGCCGCACCGTTCCGTTCGTCTCCAAGGCGACGGCCGTGCCGCTGGCCAAAGCCTGCGCCCGGATCATGTTGGGCGCCAGCATCTCCCAGCTGCGCAGCGAGGGCATCCTGGCCGCCGACGGCGACGGATCGCACCCGGCCCCGCGGGCGCCGATCGCGGTCAAGGAGGCGGTGCTGCCGTTCCACCGGTTCCGCCGAATGGACGGCTCCGGTGTCGACTCGCTGCTCGGCCCGGAGATGAAGTCCACCGGCGAGGTGATGGGCATCGACCACGACTTCGGCAGCGCATTCGCCAAAAGCCAGACCGCCGCCTACGGGTCGCTGCCTACCGAGGGAACGATTTTCGTGTCGGTGGCCAACCGGGACAAGCGGTCGCTGGTGTTCCCGGTCAAGCGGCTGGCCGATCTGGGTTTCCGGATTCTGGCCACCGAGGGCACCGCGGAGATGCTGCGCCGCAACGGAATTCCCTGCGACCTGGTGCGCAAACACTTCGAGGAGCCAGGGCAGGGGCGGCCGCCGATGACCGCCATCGACGCCATCAACGCCGGGGAGGTGAAGATGGTGATCAACACCCCCTTCGGCAACTCCGGCCCGCGTATCGACGGCTACGAGATCCGTTCGGCGGCGGTGGCGATGAGCATCCCGTGCATCACCACGGTGCAGGGCGCCTCGGCGGCCGTGCAAGGCATCGAGGCCGCCATCCGCGGCGACATCGATGTGCGCTCGCTGCAGGAACTGCACGCCGCGCTCGGCGGCAGCTGAGATGGCCGCATCCGTGCCGGGGGAGCGCGGCGGTTCCGCCGGTTTCGGCGCCCGGCTGGCCGCGGCGATGGCCGAGCGTGGGCCGCTGTGCCTGGGCATCGATCCGCACCCGGAACTGATGGACGCCTGGGGTATCGACCGCAACCCCGACGGGCTGGCCCGGTTCTGCGACATCTGCGTAGCGGCCTATGACGGGTTCGCGATCGTCAAGCCGCAAGTGGCCTTCTTCGAGGCGTACGGTGCGGCCGGCTTGGCGGTGCTGGAACGCACCACGGCCGCGCTGCGATCGGCCGGCGTGCTGGTGCTCGCCGACGCCAAACGCGGCGACATCGGCTCCACCATGGCGGCCTACGCCCAGGCCTGGGCGGGGGATGGCCCGCTGGCCGCCGACGCGGTCACCGCCTCGCCCTACCTGGGCTTCGGCTCGCTGACCCCGCTGCTCGACGTGGCGGCCGAGCACGGCCGCGGGGTGTTCGTGCTGGCCGCCACCTCCAACCCGGAAGGTGCCGGCGTGCAGCGGGCACTGGTCGGTGGCGGCACCGTCGCGCAGTCGATCGTGGACGCCGCCGCCGCGGTCAACCGGGCGTTCGGCCCGGCGCCCGGCTCGGTCGGCGTGGTGGTCGGGGCCACCCTCGAGCCGGCCGCGGTGCCCGACCTGCGCGGCCTGGGCGGCCCGGTGCTGCTGCCCGGGGTTGGCGCCCAGGGCGGGCGCCCGGAGACGCTGGCCGGACTGGGCGGGGCACGGCCCGGACAGCTGCTGCCCGCGGTCTCCCGCGAGGTGCTGCGGGCCGGCCCCGCCGTCGCCGATGTACGTGCCGCTGCCGAGCGGATGCGCGACACGGTGGCCTACCTCAACGACTAGTCCTGGGCGGCGGCGGTGCCCAGCCTGGCGCCGAACAGGCCGGTGATGCGGCATAAAGAGTGCCGCGGCGCGCCCAATACGCTGGGGCTTTGAGGGTGAAGAAGGGGGGTGGGGTTAGATTTCGTCAGAAGGCGTGGGTACGGTCATCCTCGTTGGCTGAAGTAACCCGGCCCAGGCATTACCAATGGCATACCTAGTGATGGAAACGAGACGGAGGAACCCGTGGCCCTTCCCCAGTTGACCGACGAGCAGCGCGCCGCAGCGTTGGAGAAGGCTGCCGCCGCACGTCGAGCACGAGCAGAGCTGAAGGATCGGCTCAAGCGCGGTGGCACCAACCTCCAGCAGGTGCTGAAGGACGCCGAGACCGACGAGGTCCTCGGCAAGATGAAGGTTTCCGCCCTGCTGGAGGCCCTGCCCAAGGTGGGCAAGGTCAAGGCGCAGGAGATCATGACCGAGCTGGAGATCGCCCCGACCCGCCGTCTGCGCGGCCTGGGCGACCGGCAGCGCAAGGCCCTGCTGGAGAAGTTCTCCTGATCCGTTTCGGATCAGGACGATGAACGGCGACGAAGGGCCGGACAGCCTGGGCGGGACACCCCGTCCGGCGGCATCGCGGGGACGCGTGCTGGTGCTGTCCGGCCCTTCCGCAGTTGGCAAGTCGACGGTCGTCCGGCAGCTGCGAGAGCAGCTTCCCGACCTGTACTTCAGTGTTTCGGCGACCACCCGGGCACCGCGCCCCGGTGAGGTCGACGGACAGGATTACCACTTCGTCAGCCCGCAGCGCTTCCAGCGGTTCATCGACGACGGCGAACTACTGGAGTGGGCCGATATCCACGGCGGGCTGCACCGCTCCGGCACCCCGGCGGCCCCGATCGTCGATGCCGCAGCGGCGGGGCGCCCGGTGTTGATCGAAGTTGACCTGGCCGGCGCCCGGGCGGTCAAGGCCGCCATGCCCGAGGTGCTCAGCGTGTTCTTGGCCCCGCCCAGCTGGGAGGCGCTCAAACAGCGGTTGATCAGCCGGGGCACCGAAACCCCGGCGGTGATGGCCCGACGCCTGGCCACCGCCGAGGCCGAGCTGGCCGCCCGCGGCGAGTTCGACGTGATCGTGGTCAACAGCCAATTGGAATCCGCGTGTGCGGAATTGGTATCGTTGCTGGTGGG
>CAYPTG010000171.1:3016-5452 GCA_964413455.1 uncultured Mycobacterium sp.
CCGCCAGAGCGGCCCCACCCCAACCATTCAGGAGAAGCCCGACGTGACAACCCCCGCCGATCACTACGATCCGGCCCCCGGCGCCGCCACCGCCTACGACACCCCGCTGGGCATCACCAACCCGCCCATCGACGACCTGCTGGACCGGGTGTCCAGCAAGTACGCCCTGGTGATCTACGCCGCCAAGCGCGCCCGCCAGATCAACGACTACTACAACCAGCTCGGCGACGGGATCCTGGAGTACGTCGGCCCGCTTGTCGAGCCCGGCCTGCAGGAAAAGCCGCTGTCGATCGCGATGCGCGAGATTCACACCGACCTGCTCGAACACACCGAAGGCGAGTAACCGCGTCAGCGCGGGGTCTTGTCGCGGAACGGCTCATGAACCCCAAGCGGATCGTCGTCGGCGTGGCCGGCGGTATCGCCGCCTACAAGGCCTGCTCGGTGGTGCGCCAGCTCAGCGAAGCCGGACACGACGTCCGGGTGGTGCCCACCGAGTCCGCGCTGCGGTTCGTCGGGGCGGCCACCTTCGAGGCGCTGTCCGGGCATCCGGTGCGCACCGGGGTGTTCCAGGACGTCCCGGAGGTGCCGCACGTCCGGCTCGGGCAGGAAGCCGATCTGGTGCTGGTCGCCCCGGCGACCGCTGACCTGCTGGCCCGGGCGGCCATCGGCCGGGCCGACGATCTGCTCACCGCGACCCTGCTGACCGCCCGCTGCCCGGTGCTCTTCGCGCCCGCGATGCATACCGAGATGTGGCAGCACCCGGCCACGGCCGCCAACGTCGCGACGCTGCGGGGGCGCGGCGCGGTGGTGCTGGAGCCGGCATCCGGGCGGCTCACCGGCGCCGACACCGGCGCCGGCCGGCTCCCCGAGCCCGAGGAGATCACCACCTTTGCCGAGCTGCTGCTGGCCCGCGGCGACGCCATGCCCTACGACATGCACGGCACCAAGTTCCTGATCACCGCCGGCGGCACCCGCGAGGCGCTGGACCCGGTGCGCTTCATCGGCAACCGCAGCTCAGGCAAACAGGGCTACGCCGTGGCTCGGGTCGCCGCCCAGCGCGGCGCCCAAGTCACCCTCATCGCCGGCAACACCGCCGGGCTGGCCGACCCGGCCGGGGTGCACGTGCTGAAGGTCACCTCGGCGGCCCAGATGCACGAGGCGGTCAGCAAACACGCCCCGGACGCGCACGTGCTGGTGATGGCCGCCGCGGTGGCCGACTTCCGGCCGGCGCACCCCGCGACCAGCAAAATCAAGAAGACCGCCGATGATGCCGAACGGCCGACTGTGGACCTGATCCGCACCGAGGACGTGCTGGCCGACGCGGTGCGCCACCGCGCCGACGGGCAGCTGCCGCAGATGCGCGCGATCGTCGGCTTCGCCGCCGAGACCGGCGACGTCAACGGCGACGTGCTGTTCCACGCCCGGGCCAAGCTGGCCCGCAAGGCCTGCGACCTGTTGGTCGTCAACGCCGTCGGCGATGGGCGGGCCTTCGAGGTGGACAGCAACGACGGATGGCTGTTGGGCGCCGACGGCACCGAGGTCGCCCTGGAGCACGGTTCGAAGACTCTGATGGCGAGCCGTATTGTGGACGCGATCGCGGCGTTCCTGGGCCGCCAGTAACCGATAACCGATACCAGTAACCGATAGGGGTTATGCACTGTGAGCGATAACGGTCGGCTGTTCACCAGCGAATCGGTGACCGAGGGGCATCCGGACAAGATCTGCGACGCCATCAGCGATTCGGTGCTCGACGCGCTGCTGGCCCAGGACCCGACCTCGCGGGTCGCGGTGGAGACCCTGGTCACCACCGGTCAGGTGCACGTCGTCGGCGAGGTCACCACGTCGGCCAAGGAAGCGTTCGCCGATATCACCAAGACGGTGCGGGAGCGCATCCTGGACATCGGCTACGACTCCTCGGACAAGGGGTTCGACGGCGAGTCCTGCGGGGTGAACATCGGCATCGGCGCGCAGTCCCCGGACATTGCCCAGGGCGTCGACAAGGCCTACGAGGCCCGGGTGCAGGGGGAGCAGGACCCGCTGGACGCCCAGGGGGCAGGCGATCAGGGCCTGATGTTCGGCTACGCGATCCGCGACACCCCGGAGCTGATGCCGCTGCCGATCGCCCTGGCCCACCGGCTGTCCCGCAAGCTGGCCGAGGTCCGCAAGAACGGCCCGCTGGACTACCTGCGCCCGGACGGCAAGACCCAAGTCACCATTCAGTACGCCGGCACCACCCCGATCCGGCTCGACACCGTGGTGCTGTCCACCCAGCACGCCGCCGATATCGACCTGGAGGGCCAGCTGGCCCCCGACATCCGGGAGAAGGTCGTCGAGGCGGTGCTGGCCGATCTGGCCCACGAGAGCCTGGACACCTCCGACTTCCGGCTGCTGGTCAACCCCACCGGCAATTTCGTCGTCGGCGGCCCGATGGGCGAC
>CAYPTG010000172.1:0-5412 GCA_964413455.1 uncultured Mycobacterium sp.
AGGCGGTGAGGTTCTCGATGCGGGAACTGGCTGCAGACTCCGAGCGCAGTAACACTGCGGCGAATGGTGCGATCTCGTCACCGAGTTCGGCGTCGAAGCGGGTGATCTCGTGGCTGGCGTCTTCTAGTTCGGCCAGCACGGCTGGTGGCAGGCGCAGGTCGAGATCGGCGATCGATGGTGTGATCGCCGCGCGGTACGGGCCAGCCCGACGGGAGCCGCGGAGGTATCCGGTGTGGACGGCCGGGGTCCAGCACAGGGTCTCGTAGGTGACCGGACTAAGTGTCGCCACCTAGCCATAATAGCGACATTTAAGAAATAAGCGTCGCTATCCGTTGGGGGTAACTACCCGTGGTAACCGTTGCCGCTCTCGTCGCCCTGGTAGTCCTTCAGCGCCGTCAACGCCCGCTGCTCGGATGCGTGTGCCACCTCGTCCAGAGCGTCGTGCTCGACTGCCGGGTCGGCGCGCAAGAAGCTGCCGCGACCAGGCTTGCCGCCGACGCCAAGCTTGTTCATCCGCTTGGGCAGCGGTGCACCCTCGTACTCCAGCGGAATCGGGTGACCGTGGTCGTCGACCGGCCCCAGCGGCTGGTGCAGCTCGATGTAGGCACCGTGCGGCAGGCGGGTGATGATGCCGGTCTCGATACCGTGCTCCAGTACGGCCCGGTCGCTGCGCTGCAGGCCGACCGCCCACCGGTAGGCGATGAAGAACACCAGTGGGGGCAGCACCAACATCCCGATCCGGCCCACCCAGGTGGTCGCGTTCAGCGAGACGTGGAACTTCAGCGCGATGATGTCGTTCATGCAGCACAGGGTCAGCAGCACGTACATGCTGATCACCATGGCGCCCAGCCCGGTACGCACCGGGACGTCACGTGGACGCTGCAACAGGTTGTGGTGCGCGTCGTCGCCGGTGAACCGCTTTTCCAAGAAGGGGTAGATGATCAGCAGCAGGAACACCAGGCCCATGGTCAACGCCACCCACACCGGCTGGGGGATGGTGTGGTTCCCGATGTAGATCTCCCATGGCGGGAAGATGCGGGCCAGGCCGTCGGTCCACATCATGTAGAAGTCGGGCTGGCTGCCCGCGGAGATCTGCGAGGGCTTGTAGGGGCCGAGCTGCCAGATCGGGTTGATCTGCAGCAGCCCGCCCATCAGGCCGAGGATGCCGACGATCATCGCGAAGAACGCACCGGACTTGACGGCGAATACCGGCATGACCCGCACACCCACCACGTTGTGCTCGGTGCGGCCCGGGCCGGGGAACTGGGTGTGCTTCTGGAACCACACCAGCGCCAGGTGCATACCGATCAACGCCAGCATGATGCCCGGGAACAGCAGGATGTGCGCCGCGTAGAGCCGCGGAATGATGATGTCGCCGGGGAAGTCACCGCCGAAGATGGCCCAGTGCAGCCAGGTGCCGATCAGCGGCATACCCAGGGTGATCGAGGACAGCGCCGCACGGACGCCGGTGCCGGACAGCAGATCGTCGGGCAGCGAATAGCCGAAGAAACCCTCGAACATCGCCAGGATCAGCAGCAGCGCGCCGATCATCCAGTTCGCCTCACGGGGCCGGCGGAACGCCCCGGTGAAGAACACCCGGGCCATGTGCACCATGATCGACGCCGCGAACATCAGCGCCGCCCAGTGATGGACCTGCCGGACGAACAGCCCGCCGCGCACCTCGAAGCTGATGTGCAGCGTGGTCTCGTAGGCCCGCGACATCTGGATACCGCGCAGCGGCTGGTAGACGCCGTTGTAGGTGACCTCGGCCATCGACGGGTCGAAGAACAGGGTCAGGTACACACCGGTGAGCAGCAGCACGATGAAGCTGTACAGCGCGATCTCACCCAGCAGGAACGACCAATGGGTGGGGAAGACCTTGTTCAACTGTCGTCGCAGCGCCCCCGACGGGTGGTACCGCGAGTCGATGTTGTCGGCCGCCTTGTCGAGGTGATCCGCAACGCTCATGCTCATGATCTGCGCTCCCAGAATGCCGGTCCGACAGGCTCGATGAAATCGCCGTTGGCGACCAGGTAGCCCTCACTGTCGATGGTGATGGGCAGCTGGGCCAGGGCGCGGGCGGCCGGTCCGAAGATCGGCTTGGCGAAGTGCAGGGCGTCGAACTGCGACTGGTGGCACGGGCACAGGATGCGGTAGGTCTGCTGCTCGTACAGCGAGGACGGGCAGCCCAAGTGCGAGCACACCTTGGTATAGGCGAACAGCTCACCAAAATTGAAGCTCTCCTGGCCTTGGCGCTTGACCACCCGCGGCATATCCACCGGCTTGATGCGGATCAGCATCACCGGGTTACGCACGCCCAACGCGATGTGCGTCAGCTTCTCGTGCGATTCCACCGTGGTGCCGTCGCCGTCGGACTCCCGCCACGGGAAGACCGTCTCCATGCCGCCGGCGTCGATGTCCTCCGGGCGGATCTTGGTGAACGGCGACTCGCCGGGCCGGCCGGTGGCCCGCCCCAGGTAGATCGTTTCGCCGTGGTAGCGCGGGGTCCAGTCGGAGGTCCACAGCACCGCCTTGAGGCCGTCGGCGGTGGGCACTACCGGCTTCCACGGGTTCTTGATCATGCCGCCGACGCCGGCCACCAGGGTGCCCAGGCCGAAGGCGCCGCCGGCGATGCCCAGCGACGTCCAGATCAGCTTGCGGCGCTTGATCGTTGAGCCTTCGAAGGCGTCGATCAGGGTCGCCGCGGCGGTCTGCCGGTCCAGCTCCGAGGACTGCCCGTCGTGGCGGTCCTGGATCGAGATCTCCTCGGGGATGAACCGCTTCTGGTAGAGCACCGCGCCGATCCCGATGGCCAGGATGGACAGCCCGAATGTGATGCCGTACATCGGGGTGGCCCAGGAGTAGAGCAGGTTGCCTTTCACGCCGTACGGCTTGTACTCCCACGGCCAGAACAGGAACACCAGCAGCAGCGCCAGCCCGCTCAGGCCGCCGATCAGCAGCCACAGCGCCACCAGGCGCTCGGAGCGCTTCTCGGCGCGGCTGCCGCCGACCGGCCAGCGGTCCTCCTTGAGGACCGTCTGGACGCCGTCCATCTGGCCGCCGAGGGCGGCTAGCTCCGCGGTGGAGAGGTGCGCCAAGTCCTCGTTGCTGTATTCGTACTGGGTCATGAGCGAGCCCCGATCCACATCGCGACCGCGATGGCGGCCGCCATTCCGATGGCGAAGATCACCACGCCCTCCGGCGCAGGCCCGAAACCGCCCAGGCCGTAGCCGCCGGGGTTCATGGTCTGCGATGACGAGCGGACGTAGGCGATGATGTCTTTCTTTTCCTCCGGGGAGAGCTGGCGGTCGGAGAACTTCGGCATGTTCTGCGGCCCGGTCAGCATGGCGGTGTAGATCTGTGCCGGGGTGGCCGGATCCAGGCCGGGGGCGAACTTGCCCGAGGACAGCGCGCCGCCGCGGCCGGTGAAGTTGTGGCAGGACGCGCAGTTGAGCCGGTACAGGTCACCGCCGCGGGCGACGTCGTTACCCAGCAGCGAGTGGTCGGCGATATGGCCGTTGGCGTCGCGGGGGGCCAGCGGGCCGCCGCCGATGCTCTGCACGTAGGCGCCCAGGGCGTCGGTCTGCGCCTCGTCGAAGTACGGGGCCTTGCGGGCCGCCTGGGCCTCACCGCGCACGGCCGGCATGCGGCCGGTGTTGACCTGGAAGAACACCGAGGCCTCGCCGACGCCGACCAGGCTCGGCCCGCGGCCGTTGACGCCCTGCAGGTTGGCGCCGTGGCAGCTGATGCAGGACGTTTCGTAGAGCTGCTCGCCGGTGCGCACCAGCGCCGACTGCGACTCGTCGGCCACGGCCAGCTGAGGCTTGGGCGTCAGGGTGGCGGCCAGTACCCCGGCCAGCGCCAGGCCGAACAGCAGCAGAACCGCGCCGGTCAACCGGCGATGCAGTCGCCGGCGCGACTTGTCGCTGATGCCGGACCCAATCGTGCGCATCGAACCCCTTCTCATCAGCGGAGCCATCAACGGATGAAGTAGATCGTCGCGAACAGGGCGATCCAGACGATGTCCACGAAGTGCCAGTAGTAGGACACCACGATCGCGGCGGTGGCCTGCGCGGGAGTGAACTTGGCCATCCGGGTTCGGGCCAGCAGCAGGATGAAGGCGATCAGACCGCCGATCACGTGCAGGCCGTGGAAGCCGGTCGCCATATAGAAGACGCTGCCGTAGGCGCTGCTGGCGATGGTGGTGCCGTGGCTCACCAGGTGGTAGTACTCGAAGGCCTGGCCGAGCACGAAGAACAGGCCCATCAGGAAGGTAATGGTGTACCAGCGGCGCAGGCCGAACACGTCACCGCGCTCGGCGGCGAACACGCCCATCTGACAGGTGAACGAGGACGCGATCAGCACCAGCGTCACCGGAACCGCCTGATAAAGGTTCAGTTCGGTGGGCGGCGGCGGCCAACTGCCGCCGGACTGGGCCCGCGCGGTGAAGTACATCGCGAACAGCCCAGCAAAGAACATCAATTCACTGGAAAGCCACACGATGGTGCCGACACTGACCATGTTGGGTCGGTTCAGCGAATGCACGCGGGACGTTATCGCAGTTCCGGAGGTGCCTACAGCGCTCGTCACACAGAGAAGTATGACGCTTTGTAGTTGGTTGGGTACAGCCAGGGGCGGAATTAGTCGCAACAAGTTTCCGCTCGGACGCCGTGAGCGCCCTAAATCGTTGGTGACGACCGGCCGCCATGCGACGATCTGGCGGTGAATTCTCCCTCTGCCGAGCGCTCTGTCCCGTCATGGCCGCAGGTCCTGGGCCGGTTGACGACCGGCTCGGCGCTGGAGCCCGGCGAGGCGGCCTGGGCGATGGACCAGATCATGGCCGGGGCGGCCACCCCCGCTCAGATAGCCGCCTTCGGCGTGTCGCTGAAGATGAAGCGCCCCAGCGCGGCCGAGGTGCGCGAGTTGGCCGACACCATGCTGGGCTACGCGCTGCGGGTTCCCACCGACGTGATCGGCACCGACACCGTCGACGTCGTCGGCACCGGTGGGGACCGCGCCAACACGGTGAACCTGTCCACCATGGCCGCGATCGTGGTGGCCGCGGCCGGCGTGCCGGTGGTCAAACACGGCAACCGCGCGGCGTCGTCGAAAAGTGGCGGTGCCGACATGCTGGAGGCGCTCGGTGTGCGCATCGATCTGGGGCCCGAGGAGGTGGCCCGTTGTGTGGCCGAGGTGGGAATCGGGTTCTGCTTCGCGCCGGTATTCCATCCGTCTTATAAGTACGCCGGAGCGCCGCGTCGGGAGATCGGCGTGCCGACGGTGTTCAATTTGCTTGGGCCGCTTACCAATCCGGCTGGGCCACGGGCCGGGCTGATCGGTTGCGCCTTCGGCGATCTGGCCGAGGTGATGGCCGGGGTGTTCGCCGCCCGCCGCGCCAGCGTGCTGGTCGTG